>JABMNS010000149.1 GCA_013204445.1 Sphingomonadales bacterium | reverse complement strand
ATGCACAGCGATGTCGAGACGCTGGAGCGGATCGAACTGATCCGCGACCTGCGGCTGGGCGTTTATGACGTGCTGGTCGGCATCAACTTGTTGCGCGAAGGCCTCGATATCCCCGAATGCGGGCTGGTGGCGATACTGGATGCCGACAAGGAAGGGTTCCTGCGCAGCGAAACCTCGCTGATCCAGACCATTGGCCGCGCTGCGCGGAACATCGACGGCCGGGTCATCCTCTATGCCGACCGGATGACCGGATCGATGGAACGCGCGATCAGCGAGACCGATCGGCGCCGCGAGAAGCAGGTGGAATATAATCTGGAGCACAATATCACGCCGCTCTCGATCAAGAAAAATATCGGCGATATCATCGCCCACGCCACGGCCAAGGATATGGTCAACGGCGCGGTCGACGGCGACAGCAACCATCTCGTCGGCCATAATCTGAGGAAACATATCGAGAGCTTAGAGAAACAGATGCGCGATGCTGCGGCTGATCTGGAGTTCGAAACCGCAGGCCGCCTGCGCGACGAAATCCGCAAGCTCGAGGCGGAAGAGCTGGGACTGCCAGCCGACCTGCAGGTGGCACAGCCGAAAGGCAGGTCGACCGAGGGACGTCCGGGAACGCGGAAAATGGGCTATGGGCAGACGCAGCGGAAGATGTAGTGGCGGTTCTGTTTCGATAAACGGCATGCCGATCTAGACCAACGGCTTGGCGATGCCTTGTGCAAAAGCGACTGCCGGTCCATGTTGCTGACAATATTTTGGGGAGAGAAATCATGCGTGCATCCATCTTTTTGACCTTGGCAACTTCTGCATTGGCGATCGCGGCTCCGCTCTCTGCGAAAGAAGCGCCCCCGGCCTCTGTCGCTGCCACCGAAGAAATGGCACCCGATTTTGCGTCGGCCGTGACTGCTCCGGGGCGGGATGAAGCCGATATCAAACTGGATGAGAGCCGCAGTCCGGCGGCGGTGCTGGCCTTCATGGGCCTGAAAACCGGAGATGCCGCGCTCGATATTTTTGCTGGTGGCGGCTATTATAGTGAAATCATGGGCCGCGTCGTCGGGCCGAGCGGATCGGTGATCGCCGTCAATCCGCCGCAGTTCACGACCAGCGACCAGTCCAAGGTAAAATGGGCCAGTGTCGCTGCACGCCAGCCGAATGTAACCACGGTGGCTTCGCAATTGCCCGATTATATACCAGCGGCGAACAGCATTGATTTTGCCATGCTGCACCTGATCTATCATGATTTTTACTGGGAAAGCGAACAGTATAAATTTGTCAAAATGGACCCTGCTGTCGTGCTGGCCAATCTCTATGCGGGCATGAAACCAGGCGGTGTGGTAGCCGTGATCGATCATGTCGGTTCACCCGGCGACACCCGAATTGTGGCGGAAAAGACCCACCGGATCGACCCGGCAACCGCGCGGTCTGATTTTCTCAAGGCCGGTTTCGTGCTGGACGGGGAAAGTCAGATGTTTGCCAACCCCGATGATGATCTGGAGATAAATGTCTTCGACCCAGCGGTGCGCGGCAAAACCAGCCGCTTTGTGATGCGTTTTCGCAAGCCCGGCTAGCGATCTGAAGGCTGTGCCGGATCAAATCGAAGGCGCGAATCGATAACAATCGTAACTATATGGAAAGTCAGGCATTTTGGGTGACTGCTGTAATTCGCTCTGTCGATGTGAAGTCTCTCTGCCACTATTCACGCGCGTTGTTCATAAAAGTCTAATATCCATTCAATGCCTTGCAATAAGATACATCAGTTTACGCGCTCGTTCATGTCTGGTTGTGTAATGCGCTCCTATAAAGAATGTATTGATAAGAACTGGCCCCACAGAAACATTCCAGCGTGCCGTAATAGATTGGGTTCAGCATCGAAAAGCGAAAAAATACCTCTCCCCGCCAATTAAAACGGGTCGGCGGTCAGAAAGGGTTTTACCGGCGGCGCCTTTAGGTAGGGTCGCACGCTGTCGGGACAAAGGCGGGGGCAGATCCGGGTTGTGTATTGGATCTGTCTCCCGACCCCCGGAAATCGCAACGGGCAATATTTGTTTCGCCTTTGGGTCCGGGGACCTGTTGATGGATGGCCTTCGGCGGGTCGCAGGCCGTCCTCCTGTCCCCAGATTCTGGAGCGCAGGGCTGGCGCGCGCGTAAAGTTTGCGCGCCAGCCCTGCAATCTCCCGCCTATTCAGGACGCATATTTGACGGAGCAGCCATAGGGCCGCGCTTGTGCGACGCTGACCTTGTCTCCGGATTTAATCTCGCTCAGTGCCGCAAGCACGTGATTGCGCGCAACTCTGATATCTGCCGGATTGGCCGTTGGCTTGTCATCGATACCGCCCTGATAGACCAATATTTCCGCTCCATCGATAATATACATATGCGGCGTGGTTTTTGCGCCATAGGCTTTGCCGACAAGGCCTTTCGCATCGAACAGATAATGGGTCGACTGGATATTCTGTGTCGCGATCAGCGCTTTCGCTTCGGCTCCGGTCATATGACCCTGTTTCCCTTTCGCTCCGCTATTGATCGTCAGCCAGACAGCGCCTTGTTGCCGCGCCGCTTTCTGGGTCGCCTGCATATTGCCGCTGCTATAATGTTTGGACACGAACGGGCAGCCGGGATTGTGCCATTCGAGCACCACGGTCTTGCCGCGAAACTGCGACAGCTGGATCGTTTTCCCATTCACGTCCGTGAGTTTGAAATCCTGGGCAATCGCGCCGTTTTTCTGGGCTGCCGCCAGCGGGCTTGCCAGTGCGATGGCGGCGATGGTTGCGACCGTGAAAGAGGGAAGGTTCCGCACTTATTGTCTCCGTTGATTGGGGGATTGGATCAAGTGACACATCTTACGCCGGGTTGGTGACCAGATCTGTCAATGTTGCGACCGTGAGAATCTGCGGGAGAATCACCGGCTCCTTGCCGGGCGCATAATAGAGATAGAGCGGTACGCCGGCGCGGCCGTGTTTTTCGAGAAATCTGCTGATCTCCGGATCGGGCCGGGTCCAGTCGCCCATTAGGACGGTGACGTTGGCGTCCGCAAAAACATCGGCGGTTTCGGTACGCTGGATCGCCGCCGCCTCATTGGCCTTGCAGGTGATGCACCAGTCAGCGGTGAAATAGGCGAAGACCGGCTGGCCGGAGGCGCGCAATGCGGACAGGCGCGTTTCGCTAAAGACTTCGCTGGGCAGCGTTGCGGCCGATGTATTGGCCAGCTTCTGGCTATTCATCGCCTCTTCGCCGGGGAGGGCGATGATACCGCCCAATATGGCGGCAACCATTGCTGCGCTGGTCAGCGCCCCGCGCGACAGACCTTTGATCTGTCCGCCGCCGAACCACCACAGGATCAGGCTGACCGTAAGCAGGAAGATCAGCGACAGACCAAGCGCGTCGGTTCCAATCTGGCGGCCGAGCAGCCAGATCAAACCGATGCTGGTAAGAAACATCGGCACCGCCATCGCCTTGCGAAAACTATCCAGCCAGGGCCCCGGTTTCGGCAGCCGGTTGCGGATCGCCGGCACGAAGGCGAGCAGCAGGAACGGCAGAGCCAGGCCGACGCCTAGACCGGCAAAAATGATCAATGCGGCAATCGGCGGTAATATGATCGTGGCGCCCAAGGCAGCGGCCATGAAGGGGCCGGTGCAGGGGGTGGCGACAAAGGCAGCGAGCGCGCCGGTCCAGAAGGACCCGGACGCTCCGTCTTTCCTGGTCAGCTTGTTGCCGAAATTCAGATTGGGCAGTTCGAACAGGCCGGCAAGGTTGAGGCCGATGGCCGTCACCAGCGCCAGCAGTACGAAGATGATCCGGGGGTCCTGTAGCTGAAAAGCCCAGCCAACCGCCGCTCCGCTGGCCCGCAAGCCGAGCAGGATCGCGCCAAGCGCCGTGGCGACCAGCACGACACCGGCGGTATAGGCCAGCGCATCACGCCGCACTTCGGTTTCATTGCCGCCAGCCTTGGCCAGGCTGATGGCTTTCAGGCTCAGGATCGGGAAGACACAGGGCATCAGATTGAGCAGCAACCCGCCCAGCAAGGCGCCGCCCAGTGCAAGGAACAGCAGCGAAGCGTTTCCCTCTGTCTTGGCGCCATCATTGGCCAGGGGCAGGCCGGTCATCGCGACTTCGCCTTTGGTCGCGGTGAGCAGAAAGCCCATGTGATCGCCGATTTTCAATATGCCGGTGATCGTATCCAGCTCATCGCCGCGCGCGCCGGTTTCGAGGATCAGGCGGTCGCCATCTCGACTGAATTTCTGTGGTGCGGCATAGTCGACAATGCCGTCTTCCTTGATGAAGAAATAGGGCTTGGCAATCTCGACATTGGCCGGCAGCGGGATCGACAGGCGGAACCGGTCATTGCTGACGGCAAAGCCGGCTTCACTGCCCAAGGGCCGGGCCAAAGCAGCGCGGAAACCGTTGAACCTCTTGTCCAGCACTAGCGGCGCTTCGTTGCCGACGACCTGCAGGGTGATCGACAATTCATCCTGCTCGGGTACGCAGATCTCGTCGGTGCAGGACAGCCATTCGGATTTCACCGAAATTGGCAGCGGACCGGGCCGGGCCTTGTCGGACAGGACCAGATTGACCAGAACCGCATAATCGCCCTTGTAGACATAGTTCATGATGCTGGAGATCAGCAGCGTGTCGGGGACTGGAAATTGCGGCTTTCCGGCGGTCACACCGGCGGGCAAAGTCCAGTCAAAGCTCATGCCAATGCCTGCATCACCGGGGTTTTCCCAATAGCCGTGCCAGGTTGGCTTGGGTTCCATGACAAAGGCGAGCGTCACGCTTTGCCCTGCCTTCACCTGTTGCGATTCCGCCATCAGCGTGGCGGGTACATTTAATTCTGTATTGCCCAGCCGGTTCTGCGCCTCGGCTGCGGGGGCAAAGACCAGCGCCGCGAACACCAGCATTATCGAGAATATGCGAAAATCAAATGTCATAAAAACTCACTATTTCCTGTTTAAACTCATTAGGCTATTGGCAGGCAGCTTTCTATAGCGGCATTCATCAGTGAGGACCATTCGTGCGAAAAACGATCATAGTTACAGCCCTGGCCGGGTCTATCATATTTTCCGGCACTGCAAATGCCGAAGATCACAGCGCCGTCGACAAAGCCCCGCCGAAACTGGTCGTCGCGATTTCGGTCGACCAGTTTTCCGCCGATCTGTTCAGCGAATATCGCAGCAGCTTTACCGGCGGCCTGAACCGTCTGGCGAGCGGTGTGGTATTTCCGTCCGGCTATCAATCGCACGCGGCCACCGAAACCTGCCCGGGCCATTCGACAATCATGACCGGTGTGCATTCCGGACGCGCCGGGATCATTGGCAACAACTGGATCGACCTGTCGATCAAACGCGATGACAAGACCGTCTATTGCGCCGAAGACGAGCGCATTGCCGGCACCAGCTTTGGTGATATCACCGCCGCCATGCAGGGCGATTATGTCGCCTCGGCCTGGCATCTTCTGGTGCCGACGCTGGGCGAACGGCTCAAGAAAATATCGCCCAAATCCCGCAATGTCGCGGTGGCGGGCAAGGACCGGGCAGCCCTGATGATGGGCGGTAAGCAGGTTGACGAGATCTACTGGTGGAAAGGCAAGGGCTTTTCCACTCTGGAGGGTCGCAAGACTTTGCCGTCGGTTGCAGCACTGAACAAGGCGATCGGCGAACAAATTGACAAAGCCCGCCCTGCTTATGCGATCCCGGCGCAATGCGTCGCGCATAGCGCCAAAATCATGCATGGCGATGGCAAGTCTGTTGGTGACTATGCCTTTCAGCGTCCTGAAGGTGCCGCAAGCATTTATCGGGGGTCCCCGGATTTCGATGGTTCGATCCTGGCCGCAGCTTCGGCGGTGATCAATGAAATGAAACTGGGTCAGGGCGAAGCTGCGGACGTGATATCCGTCGGACTGTCCGCGACCGATTATATTGGTCATGCTTTTGGTACAGAAGGCCTCGAAATGTGCATCCAGATGAGCGAGCTGGATCGATCACTCGGCGAATTTTTTGACATATTGGATAGCGAGAATATTGACTATGTCGTGATGCTGACCGCCGATCATGGTGGTCTCGATCTGCCGGAACGGATGAGCCTTCAGGGCGTGCCGGCAGCGCAGCGGATCGATCCCAATCTCAATGCAGAGACGATTGGCAAGACTGTGGCCAAGGAGCTCAATATCCCCGGCGACAAGCCGGTCCTGTACGCAGACGGACCAATTGGCGACTATTATGTCAGTCGGGATCTGCCGGAAAAGCAGCGGCAACGGGTCAAGGACAGCGCGATGGCGCTGATCGCGGCGCACGCACAGGTAGAAGCGGTGCTGGAGCATGATGATCTGGCGGCGATAGAAGTGCCGCGCGGATCTCCCGAAATATGGACCCTGGCGCAGCGCGCCCGGGCCTCATTCAACCCGGACCGGTCTGGCGACTTTATCGTCCTGCTCAAAAAGGGGATCACCCCGATTGCCTCAACCGCACGCGGCTATGTCGCAACCCATGGCAGCCCGTGGGATTATGACCGCCGTGTCCCGATCCTGTTCTGGCGCGAAGGCATGCAGCATTTTGAACAGCCTCTGTCGGTGATGACGGTCGATATCGCACCAACGCTGGCGGCGCTGGTCGGCGTGGAAATCCCGGCGGATGAAACCGACGGAAAATGTCTGGATATCAACGGCGGACCGACGAACAGCTGCAAATGAACTACCGGCGCTGATATCGGGTCAAGCCTTGCCCCAGGCTGTTGTTCGCAATCCTCAGCTGATCGCCGCTCCAGTCGGCAACAAACCAGGTATTGCGGGTCACGCCCTTGGCCAGTGACGCGTTGTTGGAATGGATATTGAGACCCGTGGAACTGTGGTCCCTGTCTTCGGCCGCCACCGCGATGAAGGCGCTCCAATTGTCCTTGTTCTGGCCCTGCACGAAGACATTGCCGCTGATCACCCCGGTCGCGCCGGCCGGCAGGTCGATCATGTAATTGGTGTTGCGACCCTGGGTGTCGTCAAAACTGTTATTGGTGATTGTCGCCCGTGGCGCGCGGCTTTTGACATAATGTCCGCCGCTGCCTTTTTCGAACCGGCTGTTGGTCACCTTCAGCGATCCGAAATAACCAATATAGATGCTGTGCGCGCAGGACAGGCCGCGGTCGCAGCGGCCCAGGCGCTGGAAGGTTGACCGGTCGATGACAATTTCTGCACTCTCATCATCGGCGCTCAATATGCCCTCTTCGGCATTCCGGAACATGGCGTTATAGACATAGAGATCACCCCGCTCGATCCGGATGCCGGCGCCGTTACCATCTGGAACGCGCTGGTTTTGGAAGATGATACCGTCGATGGTTGCCGATTTTCCACGAAGGACAAGGGTTGCCTTGCCCTCGCAGACACCGCCATCAAAGATCGTGCGACCCGTGATGGAAGCCTTGTAGGTGATACGACCCGCTGTTTGTACCGCGCAATCGCCATAAGCACCGGGAGCGATGAAGATGGTCGCATTATTGCCGCCAATTGCTTCGACAGCGTCCGACAGCCGGGAATAGGTTGCTCCGGTTTCCGCGACCGTAAACGGCGCATCGCGCTGGGCCTGTACCGCGGTTCCGGCGACAGAAGCCGTTATGATTGCGGCGATCAATGGGGACTTGAAGATCATTTCGGCCATCCTGAATCGGGAGAATAAGGCAGGTTCAATATCGTCTGCTGCGATGTCAAACAATGTAAAAGCTTGGCCTGTCCGAGATGAATTAAGGCTGAGCGACAGAGGTTAACGGGTTAACCCGACAGATCTATTCGTTGAGATTGGGCCGCAACCACTGGCGCGCCTGGTCGAGAGAGGTGTCGCGCCGGTCTGCATATTCTTCCACCTGATCCTCGCCGATCCGCGCCACACCGAAATAGTCGGCTTGCGGGTGGGCGAAATAGAAGCCCGAAACCGCGGCGGTTGGCGTCATTGCGAAGCCGCAGGTTAGCTTGATACCGGTATTTTCCGTCGCATTGAGCATATCGAACAGGATCGGTTTCAGACTATGGTCCGGGCAAGCCGGATAGCCGGGGGCAGGGCGAATCCCCTGATATTTTTCGCGGATCAGGTCCTTTTTGTTCAGACCCTCTTCGGCCCCATAACCCCATAAGTCTGTGCGCACATGTTCGTGCATGCGCTCGGCAAAGGCTTCGGCCAATCGGTCTGCCAGCGCTTTCAACAGGATGCTGTTATAGTCATCCTTGTCCATTTCGAACCTTTGCACATGTTCGTCGATACCATGGCCGGTCGTCACCGCAAAACCACCGACCCAGTCATCTTTGGCGTCGATAAAATCGGCGAGACAATTATTCGGCTTGCCGCCGCGTTTTACGACCTGCTGCCGCAACATCGGCAGGGTGAATTCCTTATTTTCCGGCGAGACCAGGATATCATCTCCATCGCGTCGCGCCCGCCACAGGCCAGCGACGCCTTTTGCGGTCAGCCATTTTTCCTCGATAATCTTGTCGAGCATGGCCTGCGCATCGCGGAACAGGTCGCTGGCGCTTTCGCCGACAATCTTGTCGGTGAGGATCGCCGGATAATTGCCGACCAGCTCCCAGGCTCTGAAAAACGGCGTCCAGTCGATATATTCGCGCAAGTCGGCCAGATCCCAGTCTTCGTAGACATGCAATCCCGGTTTTGCCGGTGCCGGAGCCTTGAGCGACATGTCGACTACGGCCGCATTGGCCCGCGCTTCTTCGAGCGTGGCCAGCTTTTTCCCGGTCTTGCCTGCCCGCGCAATGCGGACCTGCTCATAATCTTCCCGAGTTTTGGCGATAAAGCCGACCGCTTGGGTGTCGCTGACCAGTTGCGAGGCAACGCCGACGGCGCGGCTGGCATCCAGTACATGGATGGTCGGGCCGCTATAGGCGGGTTCGATGCGCAACGCCGTGTGGGTCTTGGACGTGGTTGCGCCGCCGATCAGCAGCGGCAATTGCGTTTTTGCCCGCTCCATTT
>JABMNS010000148.1 GCA_013204445.1 Sphingomonadales bacterium | reverse complement strand
TTTGGCAAGCCGCTGATCGACCATGAAGGTGTCGGATTCATGCTGGCGCAAAATCAGATAGACCTGAAACAGTCCGAACTGATGATCGACTGGTGCGCTTCGGTTCTCGATACCGGCGCATTGGGCACGACCGAAAGCTCGATGGCCAAGGTCGCTGTTTCAGAAGCACTGTTCCGGATCGCCGACAATTGTGTCCAGGTCATGGGCGGCACCGGCCTCAGCCGTGATACTGTGGTGGAACAAGTGTTCCGCGAAGTGCGCGCCTTCAGAGTCTATGATGGCCCAACCGAAGTTCATAAATGGTCGCTCGCCAAGAAAATCAAGAAATCACATAAAATCGCGAATGAAGGATAACCCATGACCAAGAACCGCAAATTTACCCTCGTTAGCCGCCCGATTGGCGAGCCTAAGGAAAGCGATTTTGCGCTGGTGGAAGAGGAGTTGCCAGAACTCGGCGACGGTTCGTTTCTGGTGCGCAATCATTATATCTCACTGGATCCGGCACAACGCGGCTGGATGAGCGATGCGGAGAGCTATATGCCACCGATCGCTTTGGGTGCAGCGGTCACCGCCAGCAGCGTTGGCCGAGTTGCGGAGTCGAAAAATCCCGATTTTCCGGCCGGACAATGGGTTGTCGGTCTCGGCGCCATGGAAGAATATTCGATCGTTCAGGCAGGTGGTTTTACTTCGCCTGTTGACACATCGATGGTTTCATCTCCGACAAATTTTTTGTCGGTTCTCGGTGCCGTTGGCATGACCGCCTATTTTGGCATGATCGATGATGCCAAACCGAAACAAGGCGAAACATTGCTGGTAACCGGTGCTGCCGGTGCGGTCGGTTCGCTGGTCGGGCAAATTGGCAAGATCCTCGGTTGCCGCGTTGTCGGCATTGCTGGTGGTGCAGACAAATGCGCGCGGCTGGTCGATCATTATGGTTTCGATGCTGCTATTGATTATCGCGGGAAGAGCCAGGCCGACCTTGAACAGGAAATTGCGGCAGCTGCCCCCGATGGCGTCGATATCATCTGGGAAAATGTTGGCGGCGAGATTCTTGATGCCGGAATTACTGCAATCAATGAACATGGCCGGGTCGTGCTTTGCGGTTTGATCAGCGAGTATAACAGCCCCGAACCTGTCGGTATTCGCAATCTCTGGTATCTGATCTCACGCCAGGCGACGATTAAAGGATTTCTCGTGCGCGATTATCCGGCCCGATTCCCTGAAGGGATTGCGCAAATGGCGCAATGGATGGGCGAAGGAAAAATCAAGCATGATGAGGATATCGATCGGGGAATCGAAAACAGCTATGCCGCTTTCATGAAGCTATTTTCCGGTGCCAATACGGGTAAGATGATCCTCGATGTTTCACCGGAAAAATGAACGTAGGAGTCTAAAGTATGTCAGAAAATAAACGGATCGTTCTCGATTTCATCGATGCTTGGAACCGGCTCGATTATGAAGCCATCTATGCGGCAATGACCGACGACATATATTATCACAATATTCCGATGGAACCGTGCGACGGCATTGATGCGGTCCATGCATTTTTTGAAAACCCTTCTTTCAGCTTTGACGGCGCGCAGTGGGATGTTCATCATATTGCTGCCACTGGAGAGGCGGTTCTGACTGAACGAACGGACAAGTTCCGGATCGGTGACAAATGGATCGCCATTCGCGTGATGGGTACATTTGAAATGCGCGATGGCAAGATCGCGAAATGGAGAGACTATTTCGATCTCGCCGAATTCCAGAACCAGATGGCAGCCGCAATGGGTGCCAACGCGTCCTGAGATCAGGCCGGTTTGTAAAGCACGCCATTGTCGACTGGATATTCACCTGCGGTCATGAAGCGCGATTCGTCGCTCGCTAGATAGACGCATAGCGCCGCAACATCCTTGGGATGGCCTAATTCTCCGATGGGTATCATCCCGGTTTCCGGAGTTGCCCCGCCGCCTGCACCAACTGCTTCCTGTCGCACCATTGGCGTGTCTATACCGGCCGGATGGAGGCTGTTACAGCGAATTGGATAATTTTGCTCCTTGCAATGCAGGGCCACCGATTTGGTCATCGACCGCACACCGCCTTTGGCAGCGCTGTAGGCAACGAACGGGGAATAGCCCTGCAAAGCCGCCATCGAACTGAGATTGATGATCGAGCTTGGCTGGTCGTTAGATTTCATTGTTCTAACGGCAGCGCGGCATCCCAGAAAAACACCGTCGAGCATGACAGAAGTCTGTTTGCGAAATAGTTCAAGCGTGCAATCTTCGATGGTGCCGGGAATGACCAGCCCGGCATTGTTGACTAAGATATGGGGCGTTCCAAAAGCATCAAGAGTCGCCGCGAATATTTCATCCCAACGCTGTTCTTCAACAACATTCTGCTGCAGGGCGATTGCCGCGGCGCCGATTGCATCAGCAACTTTTGTAGCGGCTTCCAGATCAATGTCGGTCAACATGATCTGAGCACCTTCTGCAGCAAAGGTTTCGCTGATTGCTTTTCCTAGGCCGGAGCCGGCTCCGGTTACCACGGCAATTTTTCCACTAAGGCGACCCATTTTATTTTCCTTCGCTGCTGGATTATTCCATGACTATAGCCGCCGTGTTCCGGTTCCGCGCCATCCCCATTATCGTTAGTCGCCGATCCGATTATTGGCAGAAAACGTCCAAATGTTGCGGGAAGAGCACAGTTTCCGACATTTGCTATCAATTTGGCTAGCAGAGCCAACCGAAACTCACGCTTAGAGAAAACGAACACAAAGCGGGATCAACCGCTGGATATTTTATAATAGGGTCCGGTTAAATATACCGGGCCAATTTGGGAGAGAACAATGACCACATACTCGTCGCGAAGCAAATCTATATTGGGGAACAAGACGGTCAGGACCCTCTTATTGGGTTCCGTTGCAACTATGGCATTTGCGGGCTTAGACTCCCCAGCTTCGGCACAGAATGCCGACGAATTGGATGAGAGAAATGTGATCACGGTTATTGCGCGTAAGCAAACCGAGACATTGCAGGAAGTGCCGGTAACGGTGACCGCGATCGGTAGCGATACGCTGGAGAAATATCAGGTCAATGAAATTGCCGATGTCGTTAGCCGCGTGCCAGCTCTCAACGTTCAGGTAGGTGGTTCCGGCTCCGGTGGCCAGATCAGTTTGCGCGGCGTTGGTTCATCCAATATCTCTGCATCATTTGACTCTGCCGTGGCATTTGACTTTGACGGCGTTCAGGTCAGCACGATGCGGATCGTGCAAGCCGGCTTCTTCGACGTGCAGCAGATTGACGTTCTTAAAGGCCCGCAATCTTTATTCTTCGGTAAGAGCGCCTCGGCCGGTGTGTTTGCCATTCGTTCGGCCAATCCGACCCAGGATTGGGAGATGGCTGGCAAGGCTTCCTATGAGTTTGAAGAAAAAGGTTACACCATCGGTGGTCATATTTCAGGCCCGCTGAGTGATACGCTCGGTATTCGTGTGGCTGCGCAATATCAGGATATTGAAGATTATGTGAAGCTGGCGCCTGGAACAGCGGCGTTCAATCCTGATGGCAGCATCAGGGATTCAAGAGGCCTCACGAATTTCTTCGGTCGTGCCACATTGCAGTGGGATCCTGCCGATAATTTTAGCGCCAACTTGAAATTGAACTACGTTAAAAACAAGAATGATGGAGCCATTGGGCATTCCGACATCAATTGTGGTGCAAACGGTGTAGCTGATTCCATCTACCTTCTTCAGGGCGGGCTGGAGATACCTTCAAACGCCGATTGCAACGACAGCGACGGTCTGTATCATCATACAGATGGCGCAACGGCTATAACGAGCCAGACACCGGATGGTTCGGCAGGAGACCCTCGCTTTAACAATGGCATTCCCTTTGGTGAAACGGACATCTTCTTCGGACGGTTGAAATGGGATTATGATATTTCCGATACGCTGACATTGTCGTCGGTTTCCGGTTATCTCAGTCTGGATGCCGTGGATACGGATTGCTATGGTTATGTAGGACAGTTTTCTCCAACTATCGCGGGAGGCGCAGGTTGTAGTGACCCTCGGAACAAGACCGAGCAATATACCCAGGAACTCCGCGTCGCCAGCGATTTTGATGGTATGTTCAACTTCATGGTCGGTGCATTTTATGAAGATCGCAATATTGATTTCAATACTTCGCAGCAGGGTGTGAACATCTCGTTCGTTTCGGCCGATCCGGTGACGGGCAACACGTATGACTGGTATAAGAAGCAGAACACCAAAACCGAGGCGCTATCGTTTTTTGCCAGTGCGACACTGGATCTGACAGAGCAGTTGCAACTGTCAGGCGGCGTGCGCTGGACCGACGAAAAGAAGACTTCGTCAATTTCCGTTCCCTATGTTCATGCATTCCTGTCTGCGACGCCGGCATTTATCGACAGCGGCTTCCTCTCAGGGCCTATTGAATTCAAGGACAACAATTTCTCGCCGGAAGTATCGATCAAATATCAGGCAACCCAGGATATCAATATTTACGGCGCGTTTAAAACTGGTTTTAAATCGGGTGGTGTCGATAATAGCGCTCTGCCATCGAACAGTTTGCTGGGGTTCAATGATTCGGATCCTGCCGTCCGCGCAGCAGTTGCCGATGCACTGAAATTCAAATCAGAAACTGCTCTGGGTGGAGAAATTGGTGTTAAAGCTCAATTTGCTGATCGCACTGTTACACTGAATACGTCGGTCTTCTATTATGTTTTCGATGATCTGCAGGTGCAAAATTTCGACGCTTCAACCATTCAGTTCCAGACGTTCAACGCCAGTCAGCTGACCAGCAAGGGCGTGGATGTGGAATGGGGATGGCGCACGCCGGTCGAGGGTTTGAATCTCTCTGGTTCGCTCGCTTATACGGACGCAAAATTTACCGCGCCGTTCGTGACGACATCAGGTGAGGATCTTGATGGCCGAGCAGCGGCACGCGCTCCTAAATTTGCTGCCAACGCAGGCTTTGATTGGTCTAAGCCAATGGGACCGCTCGAACTCGGTTTGAACGGCAATTTGCAATATAGTGGGTCCTATTTCACCAATGAAGACTCGCTGACTGATCTTAGACAGGACAGCTATGTGTCTATCGATGGAGCGATTTCGGTCGGTGATCCTGATGGCAAATGGAAATTGTCGCTGGTCGGCGTAAACCTGACTGATGAACTCTGGGTCAACACCAGTGGAGGTCGTCCATTCCTTCCGCCAGGGGGTGATGACCTCGTTGTCACCCAGAACCGTGGCCGTCAGGTATTCGTGGAAGCAAGCTTCAAGTTCTGATCAACCTCCCGTTGATCTGATAGGGCCGGGACAGCTTGCTGCTCCCGGCCTTTTCTTTTGGCGAGCAATGAATAGCCATAATGAGAGTGGCATCTGCCACATGCCAAACGTTAGAAGGCATAAAAAATTATAAATAGGAGCGGAGTTTATGGGACGTCTGGACGGAAAAAGAGCGATAATTCTCGGGGCCGCCGGTCAAGGCAATATGGGGCAGGTCATTGCCAAGCGTTTTCGCGATGAAGGCGCGGATGTTCTCGTGGCTGGACGGAAGGAAGATGAGCTGAAGCGCTTCGCCGAAGAGATCGGCGGCCATTATGCGCTATGCGATCTTACCGATGAAGCGGATATCAAGGCTCTTGCCGATAGCGCGAAGAGCAAGATGGGCGGCGTTAATATTGCGGTCAACGCAACCGGCGTTGGTCTTCTAAAGCCATTTCTGGACAATAGCCGCGAAGATCTGGAAATGATGTCGGCGCTGCAATTGGTCGGGCCATTCCAATTCTATCAGGAAATGATCAAGGCGATGGATGATGGCGGATCAATCATCCAGATCAGTTCGGCAACCGCGACGATCATGCTCAATGACCACGCCGCCTATATGGGTACCAAAGCAGCCACCGATCATATCATTCGCTGCGTAGCTCATGAATTTGGCGAAAAAGGAATTCGGGCGAATAGCATTTCGCCGGGCCTCACGCGGACGCCGATGACCGCAGGCGTTGATCAGGTGCCTGGACTGGTTGAGTCCTTCGAAGCGCGCTATCCGCTCGGCCGAATTGGCACCAGCGAAGATATCGCCGCTGCCGCTGTATTCCTTGCCAGTGACGAATGTTTCATGACCGGCGAGAATTTGCAAGTTAATGGCGGGCTGTGCCTGCGCGGCAATCCGACCCGGAAGGATCAGCAACTGATGATGGCATCCCTCGCGGCGGCTTCCTGACGTTAGTCTATCGGTTTAAGTCGCTTCTGGATGTGAGGGCGGACCTTGAGGAACTGTAGATACAGGACCTCGAGGATCGCCAGCACACCAGGGACGCGGGCAAGCAGTCCGATCGGACGCAAGATGGGAACCGCCCGCCACATGGCGGCAAAAGCCGCCGCGCCTGACAATAAGCGGCCATCTTCTGAAGCATGAAAGCGGTCGAGCATCAATTGCCGTTCGAGCGGGCAGGTTGCGGCGGTCAGTGAGATGTCGATGAAACTGATAGCGCTGCGCCGGTCGAGCTTGCGCATCAGGGCGATTTCCCGAATGCACAGCGGGCAGGCACCATCATACCAGACGGTTACGTGGCTCATCGATCCTGCTCGTTGCTCAGGCTCTGTTTCATGCTTGTCCCGCCATCATAGAAGCAGAGACCTAATAGCCGGGACGATCTCAAGCCATATGCACTAAAGGCCTAGTCCGTGCGATCACTTGTCTGTTGTCCGCCCCGCAAAGGGTGAGGGAAGATCAAACGTCCAGATTTGCTACGTTTAGGGCGTTGTCGACAATGAACCCGCGCCGCGGTTCAACCACTTCGCCCATCAACTTGGTGAAGATATCATCGGCCACATCGGCCTGTTCGACGGTTACTTGCAAGAGCGAGCGCACTTCGGGGTCTAGCGTCGTTTCCCAAAGCTGTTCGGCATTCATCTCACCGAGGCCTTTGTAGCGGGATATGGCGAGGCCCTTGCGGCCTGCCGCCATGACTGTGTCGAGCAGTTCGGAGGGGCGGGTGATCAGCGTACCGTCGGAACTAACACCCTCCTCTTCACTGGCATCTATATCGCCGGCGCCAGATTTGACCAGCCGGCTACCGCTGCCATAGGAGGCGGTTTCTTCGGAGGCGAGGCGGTGGAGTTTGCGGCCTTCGGCGCTTTCCAGAAATTTCGCCTCGATGATATGATGATCGGTGACGCCGCGCCAGAACCTCTGGAACAGATAGCCACCTTCTTCTGAAACCTGGCCCGACCAGCGGCCTTCCTCGTCAACCTTGTCCATCCAGGCAGCGGTCGCATCGACTGCCGCCTGCCGTTCCGTTCGACCATGATCGGGATTGAGGGCGCCGGTGAGCGCCATGCCCTCGACAATCGTGCTGTCGTAGCGCCGCGGCACATAAGCCATCAGACTGCGCATTCTCCGAGCATGCTCAATCAGGCCGCGCAGATCGTCGCCGCTCCGCGCGCCTTCTCCGGTTTGCAAGATCATGCCGTTCAATCCGGCCTCGACCAGATATTGGTCGAGCGCATTGTCGTCCTTGAGATAGACTTCGCTCTTGCCCTTGCCGACTTTGTAGAGCGGTGGCTGAGCGATATAGAGATGGCCGCCCAGAATGATATCCGGCATCTGACGATAGAAGAAGGTCAGCAGCAAAGTACGGATATGGGCGCCGTCGACATCAGCATCAGTCATGATGACGATCTTGTGATAGCGCAGCTTTTCCAGATTGAAATCGTCGCGGCCAATGCCCGTGCCCATCGCCTGGATCAGCGTACCCACCTCCTTGGACGACAGCATTCGGTCAAAACGGGCCCGTTCGACGTTGAGGATCTTGCCCTTCAAGGGCAGTATCGCCTGGAACCGCCTGTCCCTGCCCTGCTTCGCGCTATTATGCACGAAGACACCCGCAGCGAGCGCGAAGTTGTGAGTGCGCGGCACTTCGATATCGTAGACGTCGATCTTCTCCTTTACGACTTCTATCTTTTTTATCTTGTGGTTATAATTCTTGACTGCCTCTTCTAGCTTCTTTTCGTCTTTCTCGAAGAACCTGTCTAGCAAAGTGCTTAGTTTGAGCAAATTTTTCTCTTTTTTGGCCCTTTGGCTTCTCTCTTTTTCATAACCGTTTATACCACCACTCGATTCATACACCTTCTTCGCCAGCGCCATGCTGTGCTTATAATAAGTGTTATTATAAGCGTCCTTTCTCCTGGCCCTGAAACTATCTGTCCACTGCTTCCTAGTCTCTTCTTTTCTCCAAGTGAGCAGGCCCTTGTCTTCCCATTGCTCTTTTGACATGTCTGACAAGATGCCTCGCTGCTCCGGATGCTCCTGGAAGCGCCTTCTCACCTTACCAGCCTGTTTTTCTCTATTTGCCGCGTCCGCCCAGTAAGCCTTTTGTGCCTTATCTAGTATAGCGCGCGTGCGCTTCCTGTATTCGCCGTCTTTTTTATAAAACTCCAGGAACTTGCTTAGCATAAACGCCTTATATTGTGGGTCTGCCCATTGTTTTTTTGCCTTTTTGCTCAACATGGGACCATATTGAGACTTGATCGTCT
>JABMNS010000147.1 GCA_013204445.1 Sphingomonadales bacterium | reverse complement strand
GCAATGCCGCCACTGGTCATTCTCGCTATCAGCCCCAGACCGAGGGTGATTTCAAGGCGGTCAACGCCGCTGCCGAAATGATCATGAATGCGAAAGCGCCGATTCTCTATACTGGCGGCGGGATCATCAACAGCGGACCAAAGGCAAGTGAAACGCTTCGAGAACTGGCCGAATTGCTTGGATGCCCGGTCACCTCAACGCTGATGGGACTGGGCGCTTTTCCGGCATCTTCCGACAAATGGCTCGGCATGCTTGGCATGCACGGTACGTTTGAAGCCAATATGGCGATGAACAAGGCCGACCTCGTGGTCTGCCTCGGCGCGCGCTTTGACGACCGTATCACGGGCCGGCTCGATGCGTTTTCGCCGAACAGCAAGAAAATCCATGTCGATATCGATCGTTCGTCGATCAACAAGACCATAAGAGTCGATCTGCCGGTTGTCGGCGACGTCGGCCGGGTGATGGAACAATTGATCGCGGTGCTCAAAGGCCGCCGCTTTGCCACTCCAGAACATGCCGAATGGTGGTCGCGGATCACCGGCTGGCGGGCAACCAACTGCCTTGATTATCCTGAAAGCACACAGGAAATCATGCCGCAGCTGGCTATTCGCAAGCTGTGGGAAGCGACCCACGAACGTGAACCGATCATCACCACAGAAGTCGGCCAGCACCAGATGTGGGCGGCCCAGCATTTTGACTTTGAAAATCCCAATAAATGGTTGACCAGCGGTGGTCTCGGTACGATGGGCTATGGATTGCCTGCCGCGATTGGCGCGCAATTGGGCAATCCCGATGCGCTGGTTATTGATATCGCTGGCGAAGCGTCGATCCAGATGAATATCCAGGAGCTTGGTACAGCCACCCAATATCGCCTGCCGGTGAAGATATTCATTCTCAACAATGAATATATGGGCATGGTTCGTCAATGGCAGGAACTGACCTATGAAAGCCGTTACTCAAACAGTTATAGCGATAGTTTGCCAGACTTTGTGAAGCTGGCAGAAAGCTATGACTGGACCGGCATCCGGATTGATGACCCTGCTGATCTTGACGCCGGAATCCAGAAGATGCTGGAAACCGACGGCCCGGTCATGGTCGATTGCCGCGTCGCCAAGCTCGCCAACTGTTTCCCGATGATCCCGTCCGGCGCCGCCCATACCGAAATGCTGCTTTCGTCTGAGGATGTAAAAGGTACGATGGACGACCAAGCAAAGGCCCTTGTCTGATGCATATTCATGAAGAAGCCGTCGAACGTCACGTTCTCGCCGTATTGGTTGACAATGAGGCTGGCATATTGGCCCGGATCGCCGGGATGTTCACCGCGCGCGGCTATAATATCGACAGCCTGACTGTTGCTGATATTAGTGAAGATCATGCGGTCAGCCGGATTACCATCGCCACCAACGGGCCACCCCATGTGATCGAGCAAATTATCGCCCAGCTAGACCGGCTGGTGCCGGTGCACAGCGTTCGTGACCTGACCGAATCCGGCCCCCATGTGCAGCGGGAACTAGCGCTGGTAAAAGTGGCTGGCAAGGGCGAGAATCGTATCGAAGCGATGCGGCTCGCCGATGCCTATCGCGCCCGGATCGTCGATGCCTCGACCGAGAGCTTCATCTTCGAGATTACTGGCGCGCCCGAGAAAATCGAGACTTTTGTTGCACTGATGCGAGAAGTCGGGCTGGTTGAAGTTGGACGGACCGGTGTTGTTGCAGTGGCCCGGGGACCCAATGCAGCATGAATATTGGAATGCTGTATATCGGCTGCTTCATGCTGGTCGGATTCGTCCTGTTCCATGGTGTCATGGGCCAAAGGATTCTGATTAGCCCGCTGTTGCAGCAACGGGTAGACATGATGAATGAGACAATGCCACGCACCATGATCCAGTTTGGCTGGCAGGTCGGGACGGTTCTCACGCTTCTGCCTGCCTTATATTTGTTTCTGGTCGCTTCTGGCGAAATCGGTGGCAGTGCCCCCATGGTCCTTGCCATCGGACTGTCATTTGTGGGAATGGGGCTAGCCAATGTAGCCCTGATCCGATTGAAACATCCCGGCTGGTTCGTGTTAACTGCAACCGGAATTACCATTCTAACATCTCTATATATCTGAAATTAAGGAAGAAAAATGAAAGTCTATTATGACGCCGATGCTGACCTTGGCCTGATCACCGGGAAAAAAATCGCGATTGTTGGTTATGGCAGCCAGGGCCATGCCCATGCCCAGAACCTCCGTGACAGCGGCGTCAAGGATGTCGCTATTGCCCTGCGCGCCGGCTCTGCAACCGCGAAAAAGGCCGAAGCGGCCGGATTCAAGGTTATGACCAACGCCGATGCCGCAAAATGGGCTGATATCGTCATGGTTCTCGCGCCCGATGAGCATCAGGCTGCGATTTATGCCGATGACCTGCACGCCAATATGAAAGAAGGCGCCGCCTTGGCCTTCGCCCATGGCCTCAACATCCATTTTGGCCTTATCGAAGCGCGCGCAGATCTCGACATCATCATGATCGCTCCCAAGGGCCCGGGCCATACGGTGCGCAGCGAATATCAGCGCGGCGGCGGTGTGCCCTGCCTGATCGCGATTGAACGTGATGTTTCGGGCAATGCCCATGATGTAGCGCTGGCTTATGCCTCAGGCGTAGGCGGCGGACGCTCAGGTATTATCGAAACCAATTTCCGCGAAGAATGCGAAACCGATCTGTTCGGTGAACAGGCGGTTCTCTGCGGCGGGCTGACCTCGCTGATCACAGCGGGCTTTGAGACCCTTGTTGAGGCAGGTTATGCGCCGGAAATGGCATATTTCGAGTGCCTCCACGAAGTAAAACTGATCGTCGATCTGATTTACGAGGGCGGCATCGCCAATATGCGCTATTCGATCTCGAATACGGCCGAATATGGCGATCTGACCCGCGGGCCGCGCCTGATCGATGAAAATGTTAAGAACGAAATGCGCAAGATTCTGAAGGAAATCCAGTCCGGCCAGTTTGCCCGCGACTGGGTGCTCGAAAACAAGGCCGGCGCGCCGAGCTTCAAGGCCATGCGCCGGCACGGCGAAGAACACGCGATCGAAGAGGGCGGCGGCAAGCTGCGCGATATGATGCCGTGGATCAAAGAGCGCGCACTGGTCGACAAGACCAAAAACTGACTTTGGTGATTTTGTCCGGATCCGGCAGGATTCGGACAAAATACCTTCCCG
>JABMNS010000146.1 GCA_013204445.1 Sphingomonadales bacterium | reverse complement strand
GATGGAACCAAATACTCGCTTATTTTAAACCGCCATATGTCTCAAATTATCTGACGACGGACACGTTTATTAGCCCTGTGACTGTCCCTAGATATGTTCGGGTCTCGTGAGACATCTTCTGTAAATTCCTGAAGTAGGAAGGAGATGATCGAATGACCAAGGAAGACGAACGCGAAAAACAGCGCAAATTATGGCATAATCAAACATTGCTTCGAAAAGGATGACATGTTAATTATATCTAAAGTTTGATGCTAACTCACCATTATCTAACATAAAGACGTATGTCTAATTATTTCCCAGGGGCCGGGTTGGTTTCGTGCCGGACACCTGTATTAGAGGCTAATAATTTATCTATGAGTATCAATCGTGGCTTTAAATCGGCAGACTTAAATCTATCCGCAATGCCTTTTTTCCATTGGTGCGTGACGTGGTTTGGTTCAGTAATATGTGCCTTAAGCATTTCTTTTGTGGTAGCGGCCCCGGCGGCGGCTGGCCCTGCTGTTGCGGCAGATAGCGCACGCATTGCTCCGCTTGCCTCGACCACCGTAGGGGGCTCTAATTGCAGTAAGTCTCAGAATTTTAATGATAAAAACTCCTCACCGTTCGCGGTCGAGGCATTTAATTGTGGTACTGATATTGCTGGGTACCTTTATGAAATTCCGGATGCTTACGTTGACTTGAGTTCTGGCGCCAAACCAACCTTTCTTGCGAGGCTTTCCGCCAGCCGCTCTCTGTTGCTCGACGGCGGGCTGCTAAAGTGTGATGCGTCGGGTGAGTGGAAGCCTTTAGGCCCGATCGTAGATGTGTTTGCCTTGGCGTGCAGGGCTGCTTCGGATGGGGCCGCCGAGCTGTTCCTGGCAACTGAAGCGGAAGGCCGACTGAGGGTTGCTCGTGGACCGGTGGGCGCTTATCCGGCGCTGCTAGAGTTGATTGGCCACCGGCCATCCGGCGAACCTTCGCCCGAGCTGACGGCTGCGGTGAAGGCTCTCTGGTTGTCGCCAGTGTCGATGGGTGACGCGCATGCGATGTCTGAAATTATCGCCGGCTGGGGCCGAGCACGCATCGAGATGGCTGGGTTTCATTATGTCCTCGCCGAGGCCTCCTTGCGCGAAGCTCTTGAACAGCAGACGCGGCTCTTTGACGGCGACGATGCCACGGCCAGCGGCTTACTGATGGATCTGGCGGTGGCGGTTGCTAAGCAGGGTAAGCTCGACGAGGGACAGGCTCTGCTGAGCCGCGCCAGCCGAGCAATAGACAAGTCACCGCAGGCCGATCTTAGGGCGATGATCGCGGGATATCGCGCGCGGTTACTGGCGATCGGCGGCAAATATGACGAGGGGCTTGCAGAGGCCTCCTTGGCAGTCGTCCAGTGGCGGCGTCTTGCCCGGCCGGACGAGGCGGCGACAATGGCCTTCATGGGCGGGGATGCATCGGTGGGCGCCGCCGCGGCGGGCCCCGTAGTTCTAGAGCTTGCCATGGCGCTAAATGTCGAAGCCGCGCTCATGCTGCGAAATGGCGATCCGACTGGTGCGTTAGTTCGTGCAAGTGAGGCGCTGACCTCTCTCCAGCGCTCCGCATCTCCGCCCGCTGGGTGGCGCGCGGAAATTCTATCCATCCTTGGTGAGGCGTCCGCACAACTTGGGCGCCTTTCGGCTGCTGACAAGTATTTTCAGGCTGCCATAGCGGAGCGAACCGCGGTCCTTGGGGAGGGCAGCGGTTCGTTGCGTCTCTGGCTGGGGTTGGGGCGGGCCTATCAAGCGGAAGGCATGCAGACCAACAGTATAATCGCGTTCCGCAAGGCCATTGAGATAGCGTCGGATCTGCCAAGAGGTGCAAGCCCATTCTCGGATCAGGATTTGGTGCCCTTTGCCGATGCAGTGTTTGATTACGCAAAAACAATTTCGGACGATGGTGTTCGGCAAGGCGTTTTTTCTGAGCTTTTCGCAGCCTTTCAACTGGCGCGTTCAGCTGATTTAGAGCGCACTTCCGGATTGGCGGCGTTGGCTCTGTTTGCGCAGTCTCCAGAGTTGGGGGCATTGCAAAAGAGGATTGATGACGCGCTTTTGCTGCTCAGCCGCGCGCGCTCGGCCCTGGCTGAACAGCAAGCGCAGCTCCCGCTGCAGCAAGATGCCGCAACCCAAGCCATATTGATTGCTTCGATCAAAGAGCAGGGCGCTCAGATCGAAGGCTTGAAGGCAGTACTTATAAACCAATACCCGGGTTATCAGGCGCTGGTGCAGCCCAAGATCGATGAACTCGATGATGTGCGGGCTCGGCTAATGCCGGACGAGGCGGTCGCGATGTTCCTGCTGGGAAGGGAGCGTTCGTACTTGCTCTTGGTCAAGCGAGATGGCCTAATTCTGTCGCCGATTGCCGCAGGTGTATCTGAGCTGTCTGCTGCGGTTAGGCGGCTGCGGCGCGGACTTGAGATCGAGGGTCGCGCAGTGAGTGAATTCGACCTTGACGCGTCCTATCAGCTTCATTCATTGCTGTTCGGTGGGCTACCGGATGGCTTGTCTGGAGTTACCCGACTGACTGTCATCTCCGGCGGCCCGCTGGCCGCATTGCCATTTTCTGTCCTCGTCACAAAGCCAGTAGATGGCTTTAATAGTGCCAAGTCCAGATATGCCCAAGCGCATTGGCTAATCCGTGATCTTGCGACTTCAAATTCTCCCTCGCTGAGCAGGTTCTTGGCGTTGCGGTCCATGCGTCGAGCTCGGTCTGCTCCCAAAGCCTTTCTGGGGATCGCGAATCCGACGTTGACCGGAACGGTCGGCGCGCCCTCGGTGATCCCCAATGCATTTTCAGGCTGCCGCAAGGCAGGCCCGGTGTCCTCTGCGCTGCTGCGAAGCATGGCGCCTTTGCCGGAAACCGCGCGCGAGGTACAATCGGTGCTCAAGGCCATCAATGCTCGTGACGGAGTGTTGATGTTAGGTGACGAAGCGACCGAGCAAGGGCTGCGCGGACAAGACCTCGCAGAATATCGTATTATTTACTTCGCTACGCACGGCGTGGTACCTGGTGAACTGCAATGTCAGAACGAACCTGGTCTTGTTCTGACCCCCCCCGCTGCTGGGTATGGCCAGTCGCGCGCTGAAGATGGCATGCTGGATGCCAGCGAAATCGCTACCTTGACCTTGCGTGCTGATCTGGTGGTGCTTTCAGCTTGTAATACCGCCACATCACAGGCTGCAACTTTGGGCGGTGGATCGCTTTCCGGGCTGGCGGAAGCCTTTTTTCATGCGGGCGCTCGCAGTATGTTGGCAACGCATTGGCAAGTGCCTTCAGTATCCACTGAACAGCTCATGCGAGAGACGTTTGCAATGATCGGTGCCAAGCCGGACATTGCCGTCGACGAGGCGTTACGCGCTTCGCAGCTTGACGCGATCGGCAGGCTTGGCACTTCGCATCCCTTTTTCTGGGCAGCCTTTGTAATCATCGGCGATGGTGCTGGAGCGGTTGGAGGCGTGTCATGATGACAGCCGCTCGCCTTGCAGCGATTATGGTTTTTGCGCTTGCCGTGCAGCCTGGCCGTGCCTCTGCATATCCGCTGATTGTGGTGGAGGCCCGTGGCGGCGGCGAGAAACCAGGCGACCGGATCGACAGTAAGGCCAGTGTTGTCCTGGGCCCCGGAGGAAAGCTGGTAGTGATTTCTCCAGATGGGCGGGTCATTTCATTGCGCGGCCCGTTCAAAGGACCGCCGGTCGCAAATGCGGTCGTAAAGCGTAATCCACGGGCTGCTCTTGCAGCGCTGGTGACAACCCGAAATGATCGGGCAGCCACTGTCGGGGCGGTACGCTCGGGCAGTTCCGCAGCGCCATTGCCAGGGCCATGGCTAATAGATATTTCCAGACCGGGCGACCGTTGTCTCCTTGAGGGTGCAGAGCCGGTATGGTGGCGTCCGCAGGCCGTTGGCTCCGCTTCATTCTCAGTAGAGCCCATCGACCACTCGTGGCGTGCTGATTTTGTATGGCAGGATGGGGTTGATCGAATGCTGTCTCCTGGACTGTTGGATCTTAAGAAAAGTGCAATGCTTAACGTCCGAACTGGTGATCAGGAGCGGCCAGTGCGCCTGCAAATCGTGCCTGGATCTATTGACGACCCGCTCGTGATGACTGCCTGGCTGTTGGAAAAGGGTTGTTTTCAACAGGCAGATGCCCTGATGGCAAGTGCTTCTGTAACTTTGACGATGGACATGCCATCTGTTGAGGACGAGGCTCTCGAAGAGCCTCCGGCGCAGCGATGAGCGGCCACTTGAAAGCCAGATTTGCCCCTTGGGCAATTGCGGTCCTGTCTGGGCTCATTGCCTTGGCTTTGGTGATCTACATCGCGCCTATTGCCTCGCTGGAGACCAAGTTGCGCGACATTCGCATTGCCGCCATGCAGCCACCTGCGGACCCTTCCAGCGATATTGCTATCATTGCATTGGATGAGGCGACGCTTGCTGGACTGCCTTACAGATCCCCGATAGATCGGGGCCTTCTTGCGGACATTATCGAAGCGCTTGAGGCCAAGGGCGCGCGGGCCATCGCGGTCGACGTGATCATTGACCAGCCGACTGAGCAAACCAAAGATGATCGGCTGCGCGCCGTGTTCGCCAAAGCAAAAGTGCCGGTTCGGTTCAGCTTCTCCTCCTCCTCCCGCATCGTGACCGAGGAGCAATTGGACTATTTAACCGATTTTGTGCCGCCCGCCGCTCGCATAGAGGCCGGCCTGCTTACCGATCCGTATGACGGTATGGTGCGCCGGATAAATCCTGGTGGTCAATTACGCAATGGCAAGCGCGTGTTCACAGAACTCAAGCCTGAAGGCTTTGTGCCGACCATGGCGCGGCTTTCTGGCGCGCAGTCGCCGCCGCGTATGCCGCTGGAGATTGCTTGGCGCGCGCGCCCGGATGTCGAGGGCCAGCCGTTTCCTACCTATTCTGCAACATATCTGCCGTTTCTTCCCGACGCACTGATCGCCGGTAAAACCGTGCTTGTCGGCGCTGTACTGTCAATGACCGATCGCCATCTCACGCCCTTGTCGATTATTGATGATGGGGACCAAGGTCATATGCCTGGGGTTATGCTCCAAGCCCATGGAATATCGCAGGTTCTAGAGGGTCGCATGCCGCCGGTTGTGCCGCTACCCTGGCAAGTGGCTGCCACCTTACTTTTTTCCCTCACGGGGGCCGGGATAAGCCTCTGGCGTCGGGGCATTCTCTTCAACGTCGGCGTCGCGGCAGGTGTTGCCGCTGTCTATTGGGTGGGTGCTATTGTCGGCTATGGTCAGGGCCTGCCGATGTTACCGCTGGTTGGGCCAACGCTCGCCATGGCGCTGGCTATGTGGATGATGGATCTGTTGATCGGCCGAGGTGAGCGACAGCAGCGCGAATTCATTCAGCGCACTTTCTCGCGCTACGTGTCCCCATCAGTGGTGGAGGAACTGGTGCGAGATCCGTCTACCGCAAGCATCTCGGGAAGTCGCCGCGAAGCCAGCTTCATTTTTACCGATGTGGCAGGGTTTACGACGCTCTCAGAAAAGCTTGAGCCTGAAGCTCTGTCCGATGTGCTAAATTCTTATCTTGATGGCGCCTGTAAGATTATTTTGGATTATCAAGGGACTATCGATAAGTTCATCGGCGATGCCATCATGGTGGTGTTCAATGCACCAATCACCCAGGCCGACCACGCTGAAATCGCTGTCCGATGCGCGCTTGATCTCGATGCGTATGCCGAAGCGTTCCGCATCGATTGTGTTGCGCGCGGGATCCCTCTTGGTATCACCCGTATCGGCGTTCATCGCGGCGAAGCGATCATCGGTAACTTCGGGTCTCAGTCGCGCATGGACTTTACGGCGCTGGGCGACACGGTAAACACAGCGGCGCGCACCGAAGGTGTCAATAAATACTTCGGCACCCGTATCTGCTGCACGCAAGCGATTGTAGAGGCCTGCCCCAACCAGTCATTCCGTCCCATCGGTCAGATCGTGTTGAAGGGCAAGCATACGGCCACCTGCCTTTATGTGCCCGTAGCCGCTGATGAAGACCAGGCACTTCTAGACGCCTATGGCGAGGCTTATCGCATGCTCGACAATGAGAGCGAGGGCGCGACAGAGCGTTTCGAGCATCTCGCTACACTATTTCAGGATGACCCTCTAGTGCGCTTCCACTGCGAGCGTATTGCGGCCGGTCATGCTTCGACCAAGGTGGTGATGGATGACAAATAGACTCTTTCCAACGCTGAAGGCCCACAGCGGTGTTTCCGAGCCCAAGCGAAGTGCGATAGCGTGGCTGGCTGCCCAGACAATTGCCATGACCTTTTTTGCGCCTGCCGCCGCCAGTGCACAGGTTGTGCTTCCGTCCGAGATAGACATCTCCCGACAGCGGGTGGCCCCTTTACCTCTGCGAGCACCCGACTTTGATCTCAATATCATCAGCCCGGAAAAGACCGCAACAGCGCGCGCGGTTGATGATTTATCCTTCAAGGTTGTTCGCATACAGATAGCCGGCAGTACGGTGTTCGAGGCATCCGATCTTTCTGAGATTTTCGGATCTCTCGAGGGGCGCAAAATACAGCTCGACGAGTTGCGACAGGCAGCCGACCGACTGGAGGCTGCATATCGAGCTCGCGGCTATCTCCTCACCCGCGTGTTCATCCCTCCACAGGAGGTGAAAGACGATGTTATTGAGGTGCGGGTAGTCGAGGGCTACATCGCCGAAGTCTTTGTCGATGGGCAGAATGAGAGAGAGCGCAGGCTGGCCCGCTCGTTAGTCGGTCCGGCGGTGGGAGCGCGTCCTGTGCGCCTTGGCGATCTTGAAACACCGATGCTCATGCTCAACGACCTTCCTGGCATTCGCGCGACCAGTGTGTTGAAGCCAGGGGGAGCTGCAGGCAGTTCGGACATGTTTGTCAATGTTGAGCGGCGTCCGACGCAATCCTTTCTATCGGTGAGTAATGGTTCGTCGGATGCTGTTGGGCCGATGACTTATTCGCTCGGCACTTCTATCGCCCGCCCCTTTAAAACGGCTGGCTTGCTTGATTTTTCTCTCAATTCGGCTGGCAAGGAGTTTAAGGAACTGCAGGCGATGAGCGCGCGCTATTCTGCGCCGCTTGGTTACAAGGGTGCGATGGCAAGCTTCGGTTTGGTAATGGCGCGCGCAGCTCCAGGGGGCGAAATTAGTGCCCTTGATGTCAGGAGCAGATCATACTCGGGCAATGTGCGTATTCGATTGCCAATCGTCCGAACGAGGCCGAACTCTGTGGCCGTCGATCTAGGCCTCAGCGTGAACCGCAGCTTCGTATCGGCCCTTGATACCCCGATCAATGATGACCGCAGCACGGTTATAGATTTCGCGATCAACTGGCGCCAGGCCGGGTGGCTTGGCGGAGACCTCAGTCTCCGCGCCGGCATTGCGAAGGGCTTGACAGTGTTTGGCGCCAATGACGCAAACACACTTTTGCCGTCTGTTAGCGGATTTGAACCAAAATTTAGCAAGTTTTATATCTTGCTGCAGCGCAACCAACCGCTGTTTGGAAATCTAACTGCATCCGCCGTCGTGCAGGGACAGTATAGTTCGCACCGCCTCTTGTCTGGCGAACAACAGGCATTTGGCGGCGGCTTGATCGGACGTGGCTATAATCCGGGCGCGCTGGCAGGTGATAAGGGCATTGGGGTGCTCGGCGAACTTCGGCTTGATCTGCCTAAGGTGTCGCTTAGGTCGTTGCTGCAGAGGCCGCAGGTCTTTGTGTTTGGTGATTGGGCGGCGGCAACAAACAACCCGGCTACGAACGTGGAGGCCAGCACAGAACGGCTGGCATCCCTGGGGATTGGGGTGCGCGCGACTGTGCTCCAGCGGGTCGCGCTCGATGCTCAACTGGCCCGTGCCCGGCGAACCTTGTTCACTGGCACGCTGCCGGCGGATCGGGTCAATCTTACTGCAACGCTTGTTTTCTGAAGAGTATGAACATGAAAAATCATCAGAACCATTGCCAGGATCGCGGCGGCGTTCGGGGGCGACGCAATGCTTGCACGCGTCTTTCGCGTCTCGTCCTACTGGCGACGGTGGCGGCATTGCCCATCGCCCACGCCAACGCGCAGTCAGTTTCGGTGCCGACAGAGGTTTTCAAGGGGCTCGCAAGTTTTGATACCACCGGAACCGTAACCACCATCACTCAGTCGTCTGACCGAGCCGTCATCTTCTGGGATAATGGTCTGTCAGTTCCGCAGGGAACTACGCTACAATTCGTCCAACCGAACGCCTCTGCGATAACGCTGAACAGGGTGCCAGGTGCGACCTCGGCCCCCAGTG
>JABMNS010000145.1 GCA_013204445.1 Sphingomonadales bacterium | reverse complement strand
TGAAGCGCGTGTCGGTAAAATGCACCGCCGGCCGCTGGCGATAACGGGCCGAACTTACCGCGTCGCCGAGATTACTATAATGGTAGGATGCCCCGAAATGGGTCTGGACATCGCCGAATTTCGGCATCGCCACCGCGCGGACGTCAAATCCGACGCTATTATTTTCGTCATTGTTCAGGTCACCGATATTGCCGGTAAAAACACCCGCCTGGAACAAAAGGTCCGACACGCCATATTGTGCGGAAATTCCGACCTTCCGTTCGAAACCGAAAGCGTCAGTAAAGGCCGCCCGCTCGATAAAGCTGGTGTCGTTGCTGCTCGACAATTCTTCGAGACTCTGGAAATTATTATGCTGGCCCGCTGTCACCGTCAGCCGGCGATTCTCATAAGTGAGAAAGGCGTCGGTCAGATCCACCGAATTGCCGGCGAAATCCGCTTCCAGCTTGTAACCGAAGCCGCCCGGCATCGACCCCGAAACACCCAGCCGAACCCGCCGGGCTTCATTGGCAAAGCCGAGGCCCGGATCGACGATGCTGTCGGGGGCATTGATCGTACCAAAGTCATAAAGCATGCGGCCGCGCGGCTTGAAGCTCCAGCCATCCTCACCCTTGATCTCTGGTGTGCCTTTCCAGCCAATCTTGACCGGCTTTTGCTGCTCCAGCTTTTCCTCGGTCGCGGCAATTTTTGCCTCGGTCGCGGCGATCGCGCTGGTTGAGTCTTGCTGGCTTTGCTGCACGTTGCCCAGCTGCGATTTCAGATCGGCGACTTCGAGCTCGAGTTGGTTCAGCTTGGTCAGCAGGGTCGCTGCCTGTTCGATGGTGATCGACTGCGCCATCGCGGATGCGGGATAGAGCCCAATCGCTGCGGTTCCGGCCAGCAGGCCTATTGTCTTGAGCATATGGTATTTCATAAAATCGCCTGTCTGTTCCGTTTGCGTTGCATGTTAATGAGCGCATTATGACCAGAGCGTTGCTCTTTCATGGCATATTTATTTCACGTTTGTGACAAGATGCGGGCGGGGTTGTGCCGGGGGAGGGCGATGGCGCAGGGCGATTGTTAAGCCTGGGCTAAACCGGCAGCGGGTAATCGGCGCTTGCCCTTGGTCCGGCTGGTCAGATGATATTGCCGGCAGCGATCACAGCGATAGGGGCGGAGGTCGATGGTGGCGGTCTGTGCTGCCGTTATCGCGTCTGCTTCGGCGGGGAAGCGCTGCTTCTGGCGGCAAATGTTGAGGCGGGTGCGCATGGTGTGAGCTTTCGGGTGGGGTGGCGCTGATTTAGCGGTTTGCAGGGAGGCGGGCAAGGCGGGAAGTTGACCATCCCTTCCCTTCGTCATTGCGAGGAGCGCAGCGACGCTGCAATCCAGTTGGGATTGATTTTCCTCCCTGCCGCGCAGCGGTGGGGCATCCGCAGGATGGTGGAGGGGGCGGCCGGCCTTGGCGCAGACCCCAGATATCAGGCTCCCTCCCAAAGGGCATTTCTTGCCGCACCTGCCCTTCTGTCGCGCCACCTTCTCATTCCTTCGCCCATCGCTTCGCGACAGGGAGAATACTGGGGCCTCCAACACCCTTTCCTTCACATCCCCCGATATGCCATATTCCAAAGCGGCTCTTTAAAAATCAAACCCTGCCTCCCCATTTCTGCAGAAGCGGAGAGGGAATGGCTTTCGCTGTCCGATACTTTCCTTTTCTCTGCTGGTTCAGCCTTACTGCTCTGAAACTGGACAAAGCTCATTTGCGAGCCTGAAATGCTGTGCAAATGAGGTTCAAAAAACCCCAAGGCTTCTTGAAATCATAACACTGTAAAGTTTGTAAAGATTATCTTCAGGCCAAGGCGTCAGGCGACGGGCAAAATGACGGGCCGCGGGGTGGTCGTTTCCTGCTGACAACCCGCTACACCCCTGCTAACGGCTGGCCATGACCGATCCATCCTATGCTCAGGCCCATATCCGCAATTTCTCCATCATCGCCCATATCGATCATGGCAAATCGACTCTCGCCGACCGGCTGATACAGCAGACCGGAGGGCTGACCGAGCGCGAGATGAGCGAGCAGGTGCTCGACAATATGGATATCGAGAAAGAGCGCGGCATCACGATAAAGGCGCAGACGGTAAGGCTTCATTATACCGCCAAAAATGGTGAGGATTACGAGCTCAGCTTGATGGACACGCCCGGCCATGTCGACTTTGCCTACGAAGTGTCGCGGAGCCTCGCGGCCTGCGAGGGCGCTTTGCTGGTGGTAGATGCAGCGCAGGGCGTCGAGGCTCAGACCTTGGCCAATGTCTATCAGTCGATCGAACATGATCACGAGATTATTCCGGTGCTCAATAAGATTGATCTGCCCGCCGCCGAGCCCGAACGGGTGCGCAAGGAGATTGAGGAAATCATCGGTCTCGACGCCTCCTACGCGGTGCTGGCGAGCGCCAAGTCGAGCATTGGCATCGAAGAGATATTGGAGCAGATTGTCGCCAAGATCCCGCCGCCGGGCGGCGACCGCAACAAGCCGCTGAAGGCGATGCTGGTCGACAGCTGGTATGACCCCTATCTTGGCGTGGTCATCCTGGTGCGGGTGATCGACGGGGTGATTACCAAGGGGTTGAAGATCAAGTTCATGGCCCAAGGCACCGAGCATCTGGTCGACCGGGTCGGCTGCATGCGGCCGAAGATCGAGCAATTGTCGGAACTGGCGGCCGGCGAAATCGGCTTTATCACCGCGCAGATCAAGGAAGTCAGCCAGACCGCTGTTGGCGACACGATCACGACGGTGAAAAACCCGGCGCTCGAAGCGCTGCCCGGGTTCAAAGAAGTGCAATCGGTGGTGTTTTGCGGTTTGTTCCCGGTCGACGCGGCGGATTTCGAGAAATTGCGCGAGAGTATCGGCAAATTGCGGTTGAATGATGCGAGTTTCACGTTCGAGATGGAAACCAGCGCCGCACTGGGGCAGGGATTCCGCTGCGGTTTCCTGGGGCTGCTGCATCTTGAGATTGTCCAGGAACGGCTGACCCGCGAATATGACCTCGACCTGATCACCACCGCGCCCTCGGTGGTCTACCGGATCGTAATGAATGACGGCAGCGAGATGTTCCTGCACAATCCGGCCGATATGCCGGATGTGGTCAAGATTAGGGAGATTGAGGAGCCATGGATCGAGGCGACGATATATTGCCCGGACGAATATCTCGGCGGCATACTTAAGCTCTGCCAGGACCGCCGCGGGGTGCAGAAGGATCTCACCTATGTCAGCGACCGGGCGCAGGTGGTCTACGAACTGCCGCTCAACGAGGTGGTGTTCGACTTTTACGACCGGCTGAAGAGTATTTCGCGCGGCTATGCCAGTTTCGACTATCATCAAATCGGTCTGCGCACCGGCCAGCTGGTCAAGATGAACATCATGGTCAATAGCGATCCGGTCGATGCGCTGAGCATGATCGTCCACCGCGATGCCGCCGAAGCCCGCGGCCGTCATATGTGCGAGCGGCTCAAGGACCTGATCCCGCGCCATCTGTTCAAGATCCCGATCCAGGCGGCGATCGGTGGCAAGGTGATCGCCCGCGAAACGATCTCAGCAATGCGCAAGGACGTGACCGCCAAATGCTATGGCGGCGACATCAGCCGCAAGAAGAAGCTC
>JABMNS010000144.1 GCA_013204445.1 Sphingomonadales bacterium | reverse complement strand
GGGGCAGGCTGCCGGATTGATCGGTTCGCCAACCGTGCCGAGCAGGCGGATCGATGACCGGTCATGCGCTTTGACTGGCCCGTCCCCTTCGCGCATCAGGGCGCGGATAGCGGTCGGCGCGGTATAGAATATATTGACCTTATGCTTGGCGACCACCTCCCAGAAGCGGCCAAAATCCGGATAGTTGGGAATACCCTCGAACATCAGCTCGGTGGCGCCGTTGATCAGCGGGCCATAGACGATGTAGCTGTGACCGGTGACCCAGCCGATATCAGCGCCGCACCAGAAAACCTCTCCGGGCTGATAGTCAAAGACATAGTGAAAGGTCGTCGCCACCCAGACCGCATAGCCGCCGGTCGTGTGGAGCACGCCCTTGGGCTTGCCGGTCGACCCAGACGTATAGAGGATGAACAATGGGTCCTCGGCGTTCATCGGTTCGCAGAGGCAGTCCGCGGGTACATCTGCCTTGAGTTCGTGATAGTAATGATCACGCCCGGCAGCCATATTGATATCGCTATCGGTATGGTTGATTACCAGCACGGCATCGACCGAAACCTTTTCCAGAGCGGCATCGACATTGGCTTTCAACGGCACCGACTTGCCGCCGCGCCGGCCCGCGTCAGCACAGATCACGAACTTGCTGTCGCAATCCTCGATCCGGCCGGCGAGCGCATCGGGAGAAAAGCCGCCAAAGACCACGCTGTGAATCGCGCCGATACGAGCGCAGGCAAGCATGGCGATCGCGCCTTCGGGGATCATCGGCATATAGATGGTCACCCGGTCGCCCTTTTGGACGCCCAGTTTTTTCAGGCAATTGGCCATTTTCATCACTTCGGCCTGCAGTTCGGCATAAGAGATCGTTCGGCTGGGCGACTCTGGATCATCGGGTTCAAAAATGAGGGCTGTGACATCGCCCTTGCCGGCGACAACATGGCGATCCACGGCATTGTGGCAGATGTTCAGCGCGCCATCTTCAAACCATTTGATTGATACGGGATCAAAGGACCAGTTGGCGATTTTTGTCGGGAATTCAAGCCAGTCGAGACGCTTTGCCTGACCGGACCAGAAGCTGTCGGGATCGGTGATGCTTTGCTGATACAGTCGATCATAGTCCGCTGCTGTGCAATGGGTGGGTGCGTCACTGCGCGGCGAACCGATCAATTCGACCAGAGCTTTTTTCCCCGCATTGTCAGTCCCGGCATTGTCAGTCATTGTCTGTCTCTCTTGTTTCGGCGCCTGTTCGGAATAGTTTTTCCGCAGCAAATATCAATCCTGTCACCACCGGTTTTCCGGTTCATGCCTGAAGGGTCAAATTCTGATCAGCAACATATTTTTTGATCCACTTCTCGTCCGGAAATCCCTGCGCGATCCACGCCGTCTCGATTTGCGCCAAAGTTGCCGCGACAACCGGACCGGGCTTCAAGCCCCGTTCGATCAAATAGCCACCGGTTAGTGGGAAGGTTGGCGGTTGCCATTTTTCCAGCTGGGCCAGCATATCGGGCAGGGCGGTTTCCTCGGCGAACAGCAGGACGACATCGCGGGCTGCGTCCACATTGGTCCGATAGGCAAAGGTGCGGATGTCGCTGAGAGCTGTGCCCTGTCTTTCGGCATCCCGGTCAAAAGCGCATTCTGATCCCGGAAAAAGCCGCTCGGCAATCGCCTTTTGCATCTTTTTTGATAGCTTCAGGCTCTTGGAAATGTGGCTTGCTTTATCCGCTGCTTTGGGAAGCAGGGCCACCAGTCGCCGAATCGCGGCTGGTTCTATGTGCAGACGCTGCTCGCGTTCGACGAGCCTGTTGAACAGACCCTCAGAATTCTGATCGATTTCCTCAACAATATGTTCAAAAATCCCGGCATCCTGCATCTGGCTCACCGCAAATTTCGGATCTTCCGTGCTAAGGAGTTTCAACAGCTCGTCCGCCACCCGCTCACGGGAAAGCGTTTTAAGTTTCTCTGCCGCCGCGGTGCAGGCATCGAAAGCCTCATTATCAACTTGCTGTTGGCCGAAGCGCGCCAGAAAACGGAAATAGCGCATGATCCTGAGATGATCTTCGGCAATCCGTTCGGCAGCCGAGCCGATGAAACGAATCCGCAGGTTTTTCAGATCATCCAGCCCGCCGAAATAGTCGAAAATTTCCAGCGACTGCGGATCGGCAAAAAGCGCGTTGATGGTGAAATCCCTGCGCGCAGCATCTTCATTCCAGTCATCGCTGAACGCCACCGTTGCTCGCCGCCCATCGGTCGAAACATCGCGGCGAAGGGTCGTAATCTCGACCGGCCCGTCGGGCAGCACGGCGGTGACGGTACCATGGGCTATGCCGGTAGGAATGACTTTGATCGACGCTGCCGTGAGGCGTTCCATGACATCTTCGGGCAGCAATGGCGTGGCGATATCGACGTCTTTTACTTCGAGCCCAAGCAATGTGTCGCGCACGGCTCCTCCGACAAAGCGTGCCTTGCCATCAAGAGCCGTGATCAGTGCCGTGAGGCCCCGTCTTTCCGTCCATTCCGCCAACGGCATTTTCATGGTTACCAGTCCAGCCTTTTTCCAAGATTGTTCAAAATCCCTGCCGTAATCCCCCAGATCCGATAATCCTGCCAGTAGATTTCGTAATAATGCCGTTTGCGTCCTTTCCAGGTCCCTTCGTGGACGGTGCGGTTTTTGGGATCGAGCAGGAAATCGAGCGGCGCTTCGAACCAGCTTTCGACCTCGTCGGGGTCTGCGACAAAGGGCAGGTCGGGCGGGATAACGCTCAGCACGGGTTGAATATTGTAGCCGCTGCCCGATTGGAAACTGTCGGTCAGGCCGATGATATCGACATGGCTGCGATCCAGTGCGACTTCCTCATGCGCCTCGCGCAGCGCCGCATCGATCGGATCCCGGTCGCTGGGATCAATCTTGCCGCCTGGGAAGGCAACCTGACCGGGATGGTTGCGCATATGCTGGGGCCGCTGGACGAAAATCACGCCCGGATCGGGGCGATCGGTCACTGCAATCAGCACTGCTGCATCGCGCAAGACCTTAAGGTCATCGATATGATCGCGTTCGTTATACAGCAAATGGTCGAGATCATTTTCATGCCCACGCACAAGCGCTTTTTCCAGTCGGTCGCGCAAGGTCATGAATGGGCCGCCATCGGAAAGAAAACACCGGCAGACCATATTCCGATCGGGTCGGCGTCTTCCTCCAGCGCCAGTTCCGCGAGTTGATAATAGACCGGGCGGGCCAGTGCCGCTTCCAGCCCGCTGCGTACTTGCAGATAGGGTTGCGGCTTGTCGGCGCCAAATCGCAGCGTATGCTCCTCGCCGGCGACCACCAGATGGTCAGTGTTGAGTCGGAATGCGAGCGTCCGTCGCGCTCCGCTGCCTTCGGTTTCCATTTCCACCGCGACGAAGGGCGCATCGTCGACAATGATGCTCAGCTTTTGATAGGGGGTGACCAATGCGTAGCTTTCATCCGCTTCTCGTCGCAAGATGCTGGAAAAGGCGCGTACCATTGCCAGACGTTTGATCGGATCACCTTGGTGATACCATGTCCCGTCCGCAGCGATCCGCATCTCGCTATCACCGGTCTCCTCCGGATCCCATTGATCGACAGGCGGCAGTTTCTGCGCTGCAGCCAGTTCGGCAATCTCCGCAATGGAGAGCGATGCAAGTTCGGGCGGCGGGGCATAGGGCATTTTTATGGCCTATTGCCCGGCGCCATTTCTGTAAAGCCTTAGACGCGCTATCTTGTCCATGGCCCGAGCGTGCCGGTTTTCGGTAACGGGTTGGCCGGACTGACGCGCACCAGCAGCCGCGATGGCTCCCATGGCCCGGGTAGCGTCCATTCCCCGGTTCCCTCCGCCGTGAATCCGAAGAACCGCTCGTAATATTCCGGGTCGCCGATCATCACGAGTGGTAGCGGATCATCGGGCTGAATTTCTTTTAGCAAGGCCGCCATCATCGCGCGGCCAATACCCTCGCGCTGAAAATCTGGATAAACTGCCACCGGTCCGACCATGATCATCGGGTGCTTCTGGCCGTCTTCATTGGTCAAGGCGATCGGCCAGCATTGAATCGAACCGAGCAGTTCATGCCTTTCCTGATCCACGGCTGCCAGCGACAGGCCTTCGAGCATGTCCATGCCTTCGCGCAACCTATAGGCTGTGCGGTCGTGCCGGTCTTTGCCAAAGGCGGCGTCTAGCAAGGCCTCGACGAGTGGCGGATCGATTTCGGCAAGAGGAATGATGTTGGTCAAGTCGTTGGTCTCATATATCAGGAAAAGCGCGCGCTACTCCGCTTTGTGGTAAAAGTCGAGCCACATAGGTTGCAATTGCATGATGGCAGAGCGCCAGCTAAAAGATTGGTCTGTTAAGGGAGTTAGCGCGTGACGGACCAGAATCAGGCATCGGAACCATCCACCGGCGAAATACCGCCAGCACATGACAAGGTAAAATCGATTGGGCTGGCATCTTTGCGCCGTGACCCCAAAGGCTGGCTTGTCCTGCTGCTTGGCTTGGGCGCTCCTCTGGCATTTTTCGCAGCCGCAGGCGGCAGCGGCATTGGTCTATGGGGCTGGCAAGCCGGTCTGGCAGCGATACCGTTTATCTTATTGACAGCCTTGCTCGCGTTCATCCTGGCGATTGTCTTTATAGTTCTAAATCGGCGCAAAGGTCGCAAGACGCGCTGGCCTCTATTAGGACTGGGCATGATCGCAACGCTTGGTTTTCTGGGTTTTCTGGTGCCCTATGTCACGGCCATCATGACCCTGCCTGCGATTCATGACATTACCACCGACCTTGCCGATCCGCCGGAGTTCATCGCACTGAAATTGCGCGCTGATAATTGGGATAATATACCGGGCGGCAACGATGGCGACATGCGCGGCATGAATCCGCGCCAACGCTGGGCGACGGCGCATCAGGATGCCTATCCGGATATTCGCTCGGTCCGCATGGATCAACCGGTCGCCGTGGTGATCGAGAAAGCCAAAAGGCTGGCGGAAGATCGCGGCTGGGATATCGCCAGTGTCGATCCGGCTGCGGGCAATCTGGAAGCCACCGCTACGGTTTCGCTATTCCGGTTCAAGGATGATATCGTCATTCGTGCCCGTGCGGCAGAAAATGGTGCGGCCAGCATCATCGACATGCGTTCGGTCAGCCGCGTTGGCGTCCACGATATCGGGGCCAATGCCAAGCGCGTCCGAAGATTTCTGAGCGATCTGTCTGGAACGACTACAGCCGCTTCTCAATAGTTCTATTGCCGCAGGCAGGTCAGCCGGCCGGAGTCAGCTTGAGCATCCGGCCGCCTTCGCCGTCTTCCAGCACGTAGATCGCGCCATCGGGACCTTGTTCCACTTCGCGGATCCTAGCGCCCATCAGGAAGCGCTCAGCCTCCTTGGCGCTACTGCCATCGAAACTGACGCGGATCAGCGCCTGACTGGCGAGACCACCGATAAAGGCGCTGCCCTGCCACGCGGGGAACAGTTTACCGGAATAGAAGATCATTCCGCCGGGCGCAATTGTCGGAACCCAGGCGACTTTTGGCGCTTCGAATTCGGGGTGCGTGTTATGATTGGGGATTTTCTTGCCATCATAATGATTGCCTTCCGAGACAATCGGATAACCATAATTTGCGCCGCGCTGCACCAGATTCAGTTCATCGCCGGCAAGTGGTCCCATTTCCTGATTCCACAACCGTCCTTTCCTGTCGAAGGCGAGGCCCAATATATTGCGGTGGCCCAGCGACCAGATTTCTGGAAGCGCGCCGTCCTTGTCGACAAACGGATTGTCCTTGGGAATGCTGCCATCCGGATAGAGCCTTACAATCTTGCCGAGATTGGCTGCCATATCCTGGGCCGGATCAAATTTCTGCCGCTCGCCCGAGCCAATGAAGAGATACTGACCATCGGGTGAAAAGGCGATGCGGTGGGAAAAATGCCCTTTGCCCTCTACTTTCGGATTTTGCGTCCAGATGGTTTTAAGACCTGTCAACGCCGGTTTCTGGCCAGACAGAATAAGCTTGGCGCGGCCAACCACGGCGCCGCGAGTGTCATTGTCTCCGGCCTCTACCCAGCTCAAATAGACCGTATTGCTCTTGGCAAAATCGGGGGCGAGCACGATGTCGCCGAAACCACCCTGACCACCATAGTCAACCTCGGGCACGCCGCTGATTTCGGTTTTTTGCCCTTTGGCATCGACCAGCTGCAATTTGCCCGCTTTTTCGCTGACCAGCATCCGGCCATCGGGAAGGAAAGTCATCGCCCATGGTTCATCAAAACTGGCAATCACGGCCGTTTCAAAGGGCTTTCGATCTATTGGGGAAATATCAGTCAGTGCCTGCATTTCTTCAGATGTACCACCCGTCGCCTGTGCGTCATCGCCGTTGGTACAAGCAACCATCAGGATTGCGACTGAGAGAGAAAGTCCAATATTTTTCATGAGATTCCCGTGTTTTATCATCAAATTCATTCTACCCACCTTTACAAATCTACATAGGGGGGCCGAGGCAATTTTCCTAGGTCAATCCAAGGTTTTTTGTCCAAGAATCTTCCCGTTCACTGCTTGCTTACCATTATTGGTTAAAGCAGCCGCATGTTCGGACGAAAATCCAGTGGCGATGATCCGCGCCCGCGGTCGGCGGTTTCCCATGGCGTGGGCGTGGCCGGCCTGATTGGACTGGCGTCCTGGGTCCTGATCGCTCGGCAATATGGATTGGACGGCCCCTACTCTGCGCTCGTTGCCTGTTTGGCTTGTGCTGTACCGATGGTGGTCTGGTCGCTGCTGATGGACAAGGTCCATTTGCGTCCATCCACCGGAATCGACTGGGGCAAGCCAAAATCGCTGAAAGAGACATTCGACGTCAGTCTGGTGAAGCTGGCGGGCCTGTGGGCGACATGGGGTATTATCGCTACTATTTACTGTGTCGGACGCTGGTACTGGACGGGGCAATATCAATTTTCGATGGAGATGATGGAAACCGCGGCGCCCTGGTTGTTGGTGCTGTCAATCCCCTATGTCCTGTTCATGGACCGCTTTACCATCGAGCCGCGCGATGGTGCGTGGCATTTTGGCCAGCTACTGACCGGCAGGAAAAGCGAATTTGATAGCGAGCAGATTTACCATCATCTTCGCGCATGGGCGGTGAAGGGCTTCTTCCTCGCCTTCATGCTCTCGATCGTGCCTGGTGGCTTCGGTGATCTGGTCCGGCTCGATCTTGATGAGCTCGCCGGCAATCCGTTAGCGATCGCCCATTGGCTGATCATCGCGATGTTCGTCGTTGATGTGCAGTTTGCGACGGTTGGCTATCTGCTAACGATGAAACCGCTCGACGCCCATATCCGCACTGCAAATCCTTATCTGGCGGGTTGGGTTGCCGCCCTGATGTGCTATCCGCCGTTCATTCTCATGGACGACAACGGCCCGCTCAACTATCATGTCAACACTTCCGACTGGGCCTATTGGTTCGATGGCCATTCAACCATCCTCTGGGTCTGGGGTGGAATTTTGGTTATCCTTACCGCTATCTATGCTTGGGCGACGTTTGCCTTTGGCCTGCGCTTTTCCAATCTCACCCATCGCGGCATATTGACCCACGGTCCTTATAGCTGGACCAAGCATCCCGCCTATGTCGCCAAAAATGCCTATTGGTGGCTAGCGACCATGCCATTTCTGGTGACGTCGGGAAATATCACCGACTTTGTCCGCAATACATTGCTGATAGCGGCGGTCAGTGGCGTCTATTACTGGCGTGCCAAGACCTAAGAAAAGCATCTGCTGAGCGACCCGGCCTATAAGGACTATGCCGAATGGATGGACCGCAATGCGCCGATCCCGCGCGCGCTCAACTGGATCAAGTGGCGTGTCGGCTGGTGGATCCCGGACCAGGGCCGGGCGCCGGAAATCCAGCCTGCCGAATAGAATTGTCGGAATCTGCTGGTGCGGCTAATCCCATGTCATGACTATGATTGGAACTGATGGAAAACACCGGTGCTTCGGCGGACAGGCGGGCAAGGAATTTTACGGTGACTATCATGACCGGGAATGGGGCGTACCGGTTCATGATGATCGCTTGCTGTTCGAAAATCTGATCCTCGAAGGGGCACAGGCTGGCCTGAGCTGGGAGACGGTGCTGCGCAAACGCGATGGCTATCGCCGCGCCTTTCACGGTTTTGATATCAAACGCTGCGCTGCAATGGGTGATTATGAACTGGAAGCTTTGCGGGAAGACGCCGGCATCATTCGCAACAGGCTCAAGATACACTCTGTCCGCAAAAACGCATTGGTTTATCTGGAGATGCAAAGGGAGTTTGGCAGCTTCGACGCATGGCTATGGGATCATCTGGATGGCCCCCCATCAGTCAACCGGCCCAACCATTTTTCCGATATGGCGAGCACGTCCCCGATCAGCGATGCAATCTCCAAAAATCTCAAAAAGCGCGGTATGAGCTTTGTCGGCAGCACCATTGTTTATGCCTATATGCAGGCGATCGGAATGGCCGACGACCATCTCGCCGGATGCTGGAAAACCTGACTATGCTGATCTTTTCACCGGCTCGCGCCTCGACGGCTGCGAGCCGGTGATGATAACGACGCTGAGCGGCGATCAGCTCGGGTTTTTGAGATAAGCAATCACGTCGGCGCGTTTTTGCGCATCCGGCATGCCAGCGAAAATCATCTTAGTTTTCGGGATCACCCGCTGGGGCTTTTCCAGAAACTGGAATAATTTTTCTTCTGTCCAGATGATGCCGCTATCCGCAGTGGCTTCGGTATAGTTGAAGCCTGCAACCGAACCGGCTTCATGGCCAACAATGTTCGCCAGTGACGGTCCGGTGCGGTTCATACCAGGATCGACCACATGGCAGGTGCGGCACTGCATGAAAGCGGACTTACCAGCGGCGGCATCGCCGGTCAGGCTTGCATAAGCAACACCGTCCAATGTTGCGATATCGTCAGCGGCGGGCGGTCCGCTATCGACCGCTGCTGCTTCAGTAGTGGCCGCTTCTGCGACGCTTGGCGCTGGTTCAGTGGATTCCGAACCACCGCCCGAACATCCAGCAGTTAAAAATGCCAAAGCGACTACTGCAGTTACCGATTTCATCCTGACCATATTCTATCCTATCGAGCTATATTAATTGCAGAATTAACATCATAGCCACCTAGTGCCGATGGTTTCCAAAATAAACTGCCGATCTGCAATTTTGCCATTTTTCTGATCAGGCCTTCCATCGCCTTGCTGCACAAATAGGGAAATCTTGCGCCGTTCCAACCGACCTTTCCGGACTTCCTCTCGCCGCCGAAGATCGCCGTACGCTGTGTGGCGGCGGTCGGCCTTCGGCTTTTCCCCTGTCCGCCAAATGCAGGAAACTGAGTTGGCAGGGGCAAGAATAAACCGCTATAGCCCGTGAATGTGCAGGATTAGAAATGCGACACCGATAGAGTAACGAATTGCGCAGTTGAAAGAGAGCGGCTCATGATATTGGGACTGAAGAAATATCTTTCGCGGTTGCCGGATAAAATCTGGTTTCGGGCGATGCTTTTCAGCGTTGCCGCGATTGCAACCGCGGTGGCGGCGGAGTGGTTTGGCCCCTTGTTGCCCCATGAAACGAATCTCGAAATCGCGAGCGGTTCGGTCGGAGACATATTGACGATTCTGGCAACCAGCATGCTGGCGGTCATTGTTTTTTCTGTTTCCATCATGGTGACGGCTTATGGTTCGGCCACCAGCACGGCTACGCCCAGAACCATCGCGCTCATGCTTGCCGATGATCGGTCGCAAAATGCATTATCGACCTTCCTCGGCACGTTCCTGTTCAGTATTGTCGGCATTATCGGCTTGTCTGCTCGCTATTATGATGATCGCGGCCGCATCATCCTGTTCTTCGCCACGATCGCCGTGATTGTCGTCATCACCGGAACGCTGATCAACTGGATTCAGCAGCTTTCCACGTTCGGCAGGATGAATGACCTTATCGAGCGGGTGGAACTGGCCACGTCAAAAGCGCTGCGCTGGCATGGCCAACACCCCTATTTGAACGCACAGCCGCCGGTCGAGATACCGCAGGAGGCGCTTCCTGTCAGCAGCGATATGGCAAGCGGCGTGGTGACTTCTGTCGACGTTGGCCTGCTGGAGGAAGCCGCCGAGAAATATGGTGTGACAGTCTATCTCGCCATTCATCCGGGTAAGTTGGTATATCCGGCCCGGCCGCTGCTCTATCTGTCCGGCGACGAGGCCAGCGGGGTTGATCACCAGCCCTTTCGCGATGCCATATTGGTCGAGCATGACCGCAGCTTCGACCAGGACCCGCGATTTGGGCTGGTGGTGCTTTCCGAAATAGCGTCCCGGGCATTGTCTCCCGCCGTCAATGATCCGGGCACGGCCATTTCTGTATTGGATAGCGGCCTGCGTTGTTTCGAGGGCTTGGCGCAAGCCAGCTCGGCACCAGAAGACGCGCAATATTCCAGAGTGCATGGCCCCGTGATCACAACAGAAGATCTGTTTAACGACTTTTTTGCCAAAATTGCCCGGGACGGGTCGGGAATGGTGGAGGTGCAGCAACGTATTCATCTGTGCCTGCTGGCGCTGGCCCAATCATGGCCGAACATATTCTATGAAGCTGCATCAGAAGCGTCCCGCAATGCCTTGGCTAGAGCGCTCGATACCATTGTCCACAAGCCGGACATAAAAGATCTGAAAGCGAGATCGCAAAGGGTCATCGACAGCGGTGAAACATAAGGGCCATCGGTCGGGAGGCGGCGCTGCTCGGTAAAGGCCGGTTTTCAGCCAGGTGCAAAAGCCGCCATGATATCCGGGATAGCGTTGGGACTGTCCATTTTCTGCAGAGCTGAAATTGCGTCCGTGATGACCAGATCATATTGCGTAACCGGCCCTTCCAGGGCGCAAGGCTGTGCACCGATGGCACGGATCAGACCATTTGCTTTCTTGTTGGTGCGCAGGATTTCGATCCGCAAATGGCGAAAGCCTTCACAATAGCAGTCGAGGAAAATCGCCGTCATCAATAACCGCGCGACGCCCTGGCCGTGATATTGGTCCAGCACGGCGATGGCGAACTCGCCAGTATCGCTGGTTTTGGCCTCGCGAAAAACATGCGCTACGGCAATGGCGGGAAGATCATTTTCATCCATATTGACCACCCCCCAGGCGAGATGATTGGTGCCATCCACGCTCGCCAAACGTTCAACGACCGACGCAGGCATGGTTTTGGATCCTGAGAAAAAGCGCAAATAGCGGCTCTGGTCGGACATTTGGCTAATGCCTTTCTCGATCCGCCCAAGGTCTGAGTAGCGGACCCGCCTCAGACAAACATGGGTGTCATTGTCGAGTCTGGCGTCCACCGACTGGACCTGATTTTGAAATGACCATGAATCAGCCATCGAATATCTCCTCACCGCGCCGCCATCCCTATGCGACAATTTGGATCGCAAAGCGACATGCACAGACTTTCATACCGCGCGCCAACAGGAATTTAGCTCGGCCAGGAAAAGGACAGGCGGTCTTCCCCGGTGGCTTCGGAGGAAGCAGCATAGCGACGTTCCAGGATCGACCCATTGCCCGCATGGTCAATCGCAACAATCGTGCTGCAGCGCGTTCCGTACACTGGGTTGTGGATGAATATACCGGAGTTGGCCGGCTCTAGTTCCGTCGGCGATCCGGTATCTGTTCCATCTGCGGACGGATAGGTCGATCTGTTGGTCAATGTTTCCAGCAAGAGGGCGAGGTCCTCTGACCCGCTTTGTAGCCAATCTTCCAAAGCCGCATTGAGATGCCTTGCCTTGGTCCATGGTCGGTCCAATGGACCGTTGGTAAGTCCATGGACACCCGGATCGAGTCGTCTGCTGATCGACTCTGGTCGATTGGAATGCACAATCGCTTCGTTGTTCGATATGGTGATCAGGTTGAACGGGTTGAAGTCGGCGAAGGGCACCGTATCGAGATTGGCGCGACGCCCCTCGCCAGACAGAAAATCTTTCAACAGGTCACCGCGGGAAGCGCGACCGCTATCGGCCGCACCATAGCCACTTAGATTGGTAACCGCGGCGAACCGCCCCTGCTCGGAAACCCCGAGCCAGGTGCCGCCCGCCTGGACATCTTTCCCGGCCAGCATATGTTCGCGGTTCTGCCAGCGGGCCAGCGGCTGGGCCGGTCGGCCATGCATCTCGTCGCGGTTGCCGATCGCGACAAGTTTCCAGCGGGGATGGGCCTGCCACGCGAGTGAAATGATGCACATCCGGTGCTAATAGCAAAAGGCACCCGCTTTGCGAATATATTGTCCAGATAGGTCTCCTTTTTCCCAAAAAATATTAGTCAGGGTCACACGGGTCACACCCCTTAAAGCGGAAAAAGCTATGGCGGTGGACGCGGGCTATTTCGCGGTCACAAGATCCATCCGTTCTTCTTGCACAGAACAGGCGCGCTGGGGCCGGAAAGCGTGGCGGCGAGGCGCAGAGCGGCGGGCGCGAGGCTGAGCATGATGCATCATGGGCATGGAGCTATTTTATCAGATGCGGGAAGCTGCAGGAAAGGGCGGATTGCATTTTGAAATAAAATTGGGGTTATCTCTGTGCATCAATCCCGCATGCGCGCTTATGTCCGATTGGCAACCTCATGGGTTTTACGCTACAAAGTTCACTAAAGTCGGTCATAGATCCACGGCACCAGAGGAAAGAGCGCGCAACCATGAAACTAGGCCATGATCCAAAATTGCTATCTTTCCGCGACAAGATCCGGGCATATTTTGAAAATGACTATCCGAAAGTCATATTGGCAAAAACGGCTTCGGGCGCAAGTCTGACAACCGCCGAAGTGCGCCGCGCGGAAATGGCGCTGGGGGAACGGGGCTGGTTGGCGAGCGCCTGGCCCGAGCAATATGGCGGTCCGGGCTGGTCGATAGAGGAACAATATATTTTTGACGAAGAGCTGGAGAGAGCCGGGGCGCCGACGGTCACACCGATGGGCGTGGTATATGTTGGTCCGGTCATCTTCACTTTCGGCACCGACGAGCAGAAAGCTCAATGGCTGGGCGGGATCGGTGATGGTTCGGTGGGCTGGGCGCAAGGGTATAGCGAACCCGAAGCGGGCTCCGATCTTGCCTCTCTGCAATTTTCTGCGGTGCAGGATGGTGATGAATATATACTCAACGGCACGAAAATATGGACATCTGCGGCCCAGCATGCGGACTGGATCTTCCTGCTGACCCGCACCTCGCGCGAAGCAAAAAAGCAGATGGGCATCACCTTCATCTGCTGCAGGCTCGATCAACCCGGCGTCACCGTGAAGCCGATTATCACCATCGAGGGCAAATATTATCTCAGCCAATGTGATTTTGTCGATGTCCGGGTTCCTGTTGCCAATCGTATTGGTGAGGAAGGCAAGGGCTGGTCCTATTCGCAATATCTGCTTGGCAATGAACGCACCTCTTATGCGCGCATCGGCGGCAAGCGCAAGCAACTGGCCGATATTCGGGCTATCGCGTCACAAATCCCCACAGGGGGCAATCAGCGCCTGATTGACGACAGTTTTTTCTCGGGCCGGTTGTGCGAGGTGGAAACGCGGCTGGATGCGCTGGAGATTACCGTGCTCAGAGTGCTGACCGCGGTCCGGGATGGCGGTACGCCGGGCGACGAGGCATCGATCCTGAAGATTATGGCGACCGACCTGGCGCAGGCAATCACGACGCTGTTTCTGGAAGCCGCAGCCGAGCACGGCAACCGCAAATTTGCTGATAGCGTCAGCCCGGACTGGACGGGTGATGCCGCCTTTGCCGCGCCCGGCGTCGCCAATTATTTCGGTACCCGCGCGCAAAGCATTTACGGCGGCACCAACGAAATTCAGCGGAACATTATCGCCAAGCGTGTGCTGGGCCTGTAGCCGGCAAGGCCGGATTTCTAAATCGCCCGGTCTCCCGGAAGCGGGCTTCGGCGGCTCGCAGAAATTATCGCGCCTGGGGGCCATCAAGCTGCTGCCAACGCACAAGATCGGTTTGATCTGATCCGTCATGCGCCATGTTCCGCTATAAAGGCCGATGCTGCGTCGAGCAGGCAACAGGCGGTCGCGCTCAATCCCGATCATGGCATAGCCGAGGCACGGCTGATTCTGCATTGCACGTTTTCGGCAATTGCGTCACGACCCAGATCGAGATGCGCGAGCGCTTCGCGGAACTGGTAACCCTGTTCCTGAAGCGCGTCGAACTGTAAAAAATACGGGAGAGAAATATGCTGCCGGGTCTGATGCAGGATCGCCCCCTGGCGATCATTGACATCCTGCGGTTTGCCGCCACCGCCCATGCCACGCAGGAAGTGGTTTCGAAGAATGTGGGCGAACCGATCTGGCGCAGCACCTATGCCGGAACTATGCGGCGCGTGGCGCAGGCGGCCAACATGCTGGCTGGACTCGGGCTGAAGGGCGGAGACCGAATCAGCTCGCTCGCCTGGAACACGCACCGGCATTTCGAACTCTTCTATGCCGCGCCAGGCATGGGGCTTGTGCTGCACACTGCCAACCCCCGCCTGCCGGACGATCAGCTGGTCTATACGATCAATCACGCGGAAAGCCGGGTGCTGCTGATCGATCGCAACATGGTGGAGATGTCCGTCGTCAGATAATTTGAGACATATGGCGGTTTAAAATAAGCGAGTATTTGGTTCCATCTGGTTGGTTGATATTAGGCGGCGATCTTGCGGTATTGCAAGCGCCGATGTTCGATGG
>JABMNS010000001.1 GCA_013204445.1 Sphingomonadales bacterium | reverse complement strand
TGGGTTACGGTTTCGCCGAGATAGGCTTCTGCCGTCTCTTTCATTTTCTGCAAAGTATAGGCAGAAATCTGAGACGGGCTGTAATCTTCGCCGCCTGCTTTTACCCAAGCATCACCGTTTGAACCCTTGACGATTTGATAAGGAACCAGTTCCATGTCTTTCTTCGTCATCGGGTCATCGAACCGGCGACCGATGAGACGCTTCACGGCGAAAATTGTGCTTTCCGGATTGGTGACGGCCTGCCGCTTGGCTGGCTGACCAATCAGGCGCTCGCCATCCTTGGTGAATGCGACGACAGACGGTGTAGTCCGAGCGCCTTCTGAATTTTCAATTACTTTTGGCTTTCCGCCATCCATAACGGCAACACAACTGTTGGTGGTACCCAGGTCAATTCCGATTACTTTACCCATAAATCCCTCAATCAATTTTCTAACATTAGCAAAATTGCCGCCCGGCCCTGTTCAATTGGCACCGTTACGGCTTCGTCAGGCGATATAGGTGGCATTTTTCTTGGCACAAGACGTGAGTCCTCCTACATTTGAAAAATCAACGCAAAACGTCCATATCGGGACAGATTTACATCGGTTTAACGAGGTATCACAATGAACAAGGTCTCCATCATGCTAGCCGCATCCGCATCATTTTTGCTCGTCTCCTGCGGTCAGGGAGACATACTCTTCGCTGACAAAGCGGTGGTCAATCTGTCGCCCGTGGAAGGCAATCCGTCGGCTGGCTATATGGATCTGCATGGCGGCCGCCTGGACGTTGCACTGGTCGGCGTCACATCCGACGATGTGCTGCGTATGGAGATGCACGAAACGGTCGAAAAAGATAGCATGGCTAGCATGGCCAAACTCAAGTCGATTCCGGTTCCGGCAGGAAAAACGGTAAAGCTCGAGCCAGGCGGGAAGCATTTGATGATCTGGGGCGTAGGCGAAGGATCAAAGAAACGCGGGCTGCTGACCATGACACTAATCTATTCAAACAATGACCGCATCGAAATTAACGCCGTGGTCAAAAATGTTGGCGAGGCAGCACACGCCGTTGAATGATCAGGTATTCGGATGTCCGGGCTGATGACCAGCCGCGCGCTGACCCCTGCCGAAGCCGCGCTATGCCTGTCGGTTTTCGGGCAAGCTATCGACTATGGCCAGGTCACCATATTTAACCGCAAATGGTGGCTGTTTCAGAACCGACGAGTCACCATGGCCCCGGATGGCAACTTATGGTTTCATCCAAAAAACGACCTGTTCTGCAATGATTTCTGCAGATCGCCGCGCAATGTCCAGGCGCTGTTCATCCACGAGATGGTGCATGTCTGGCAGCATCAACAGGGCGTGTTTCTGCCGCTGGCGCGTCATCCCTTCTCTCGTTACGACTATGAACTGCAACCCGGGAAAACTTTTACCGAATATGGCATCGAACAGCAGGCCGAGATTGTCAGCCACTATTTCCTGCTAAAAACGGGGGCCAGATTGAAAAATGGCTACGGCATTGCCGATTACCTCGGGTTGCTGCCCTTTTAGGTCGTAATTCAGGTAGAAAAGCAGATGACCAAGAAGCGCTGCTTCTTAACCATCATAGCTCCGATCAAATAGTCTGTCGCCTAGAAACGATAGGCCAGTCCAGCGCTGATCACCCAGGGATCGATCCGGTGGCGGGTTCGCAATACTTCGGTGTCGCCAGCAAACCAGCTGGCCGTGGTGTTGACGAAATAGCGCTTGGCATCGACGCTCAGGCCCAGCCCCTTGTCGTTGATCGGCAGATCAAATCCTGCCTGCAAAGCTAACCCGACCTTGTCGTTCATTTTCTGCCGCGTAGCGCCCAGTGCCTGAGTCGTTTCACCGGCTTTTTCATCGATGAAAATGAAATAAGTGGACCCGACACCGACATAGGGTTTTAACCCGCTGCCGTCGCCAAAATGATATTTTGCGGTCAGCGTCGCGGGGATGATATTTGCGTTCGACACCAGCCCAGCTCCATCCAAAGGTCCGGTTCCAGTAACATCATGCTGGGTAACGCAGCATATAGTTTCCAGCGAAATATTAGGGGTGAAAAAATATTCGGCGGCGATGGTGGGAATAAAATTGTCATCGGCCTTGGTCTGTGTGCCAGCTGGCAATCCGATATTGTCCAGTTCGATAGAGGTAATCTTGCCATCCGGTGCAACCAGCGTCGCCATAGCCTTGATCTGGATTTTTCCATCGCTGGAACCGGCTATCGCCGATCCACTCATCGCTAGTACGGCCGCTCCTGCAGTCAATTTTAGCATATTTTTCATCATGTACGTCCCTATCGGTTTAATTGTGTTTTTTATGATCTCTGACCGCAGCCATTAACTTTGCGACAAAGTGGCGGAGATAAGCATTTTTCCTGATGGGAAGACGCAGAAATCTGAGCTTCTCGGTCAGGGATAATCAAGGATGAATGGGGCTTAATGCGCGCTGGGCTGCCGCAATCTTGTCCTTGATCAACAAGCGCACACGTTTCAATTGGCGCATTTCCTGCTGGCGGCCATGAGTCTTGCAATTATCAATCAGCCGATTCAATCGCCGATGCTTGAGCTTCAACGTTTCCAGATAATTTTGCATGTCAATCTCCTTGAGAAGATCGACAATATGCAAAAGCATCCGATTGATCTAATCGAAATATAAAGATATTTTTGATTGAATTCATCTATCTTAGGGGAGGTATGACGAGAGACGCCCTGGTCGATCCGCAGCTACCAATTTACGGCAGCAGCCCCAGTTTCGTCCGCATCATCCAGCGAGCCAGCATCAGCACCGCGACCACAGCCAGTCCCCCCGCCAGTCCAGTCCAGATGCCGATGCCTTCCCACCCTTGCCAAAAAGCGAGACTGACACCCAGGCCGATGCCGATGAACCAATAGCCCATCAGCGCGAATAGCATCGGCATGGTCGTATCGTGCAGGCCGCGGAGCATGCCAGCCCCGACGACCTGGGCGCCGTCGACAACCTGGAAGATGGCGGCAATGGCAAGGAAACTGACCGCGAGCGCCGCGACTTCGGCATTGCCGGGTTCACTAGCATCAATGAACATCGAGATCAGAAAATCGGGCGCAAGGACGAAGACGAGCGCCATCGCTGCCATGAAGGATGTGCCGAGGATGAAGCTGACCCATCCCGCGCGCATGATACCAGCCTGGTTTTTTCGGCCATATTGAATGCCTACGCGGACCGTGGCCGCCTGTCCCAGGCCCATTGGCACCATGAATGTCAGAGCGGCCAATTGTAATGCAATCGCATGAGCCGCGACGGATTCAGCGCTTATCAAGCCCATGAGCAAGGCGGCAAAGCCGAATACGGAGCCTTCCAGCCCCATGGTGATGGCAATCGGCATACCGAGTTTCCACATCGTCCGAAACCGCTGCCAGTCGCTGCGCCAAAAACGCCCAAACAGATAATAGCGACGAAAGCGCTTGTGGCGCATCACGACGAGCACCATTCCGGCGAACATCAGGACATTGGTCATCACACTGCCAATGCCGGCGCCAATAACGCCAAATTCCGGCACTCCAAACTTTCCGAAAATCAGCGCATAGTTGAACAAAGCATTGGACAATACGCCAATGACACTGATGATCAGCGCCCATACCGGCTGTTCCAGCGCCGAGATGAAATTGCGCAGGATGATGAAGAATAGAAACGGCAGGATCGACCACATATAGGCGCTGATATAGGTACCAGCTATTGCCGCGAGATCCGGCTGCTGGCCGAAGGTCAGCAATATGGCTTCGGTATTCCAGAGGAGGATCCAGAAGGGCAAAAGAACCGCCGCGGCGGTCCACATTGCCTGCCGAAATGTACGGCGGACGTCGCGAACGCTGTGCTGCATCCGGCCGATTTCGGCAGCCATCATCGGCGCCGAAGCGGTGATTAGCCCCATGCAGAAAATCGCCGCGGTCATCGCCAGATTGAAACCGAGTGTCGCCGCCGCCAATTCACGTGCACCGAGCCAGCCGAGCATCAGCACGTCAGTCGCCCCGATCAGTGCCATGGTCAGGTTGGAGAGGATCAGCGGCCAGGCAAGCGCAATTGTGACGCGCAGTTCATGCCGCCAGGGGTGTTGCTGTTGCAGGCTAAGGGACGCGACCGTCATCGGCGGGCGTTAGCCCAAGCCGCGCTGCTAGACCAGTGAAACTGGGCGCTGGCCTAAAGGTCCAAGAAATTATCGCGGATCTTTGGGATAGCCTCGCAGTCCGTAGCAATCATCGTCCAGTCGTCCGTTGCGATCATAGCCGTCACAGGCATCATTCTTGTCGATGAAATAACCGATAGCCGCTCCGGCCGCAGCGCCAATTGCCGCACCGTCCAGCACGTCACCACCGGTGATGACGCCAATTGCCGCGCCCGCCGCTGCGCCGGCTCCAGCCCCTTCAACAGCATAATTTTCGGCACAGGCGGTCGGGACACGGCGAGCAGTGACGGTGGACAGGAAGCAAATTGGATTTGCCCGATCTGCTTTCATTTGATACCATCCTGCCATTGAGCAAGCGGCCCAACCCGCGCTTGCGCAAGTGGTGACCCTATGAAATTGTCAGATTATGATATGTCCGCATCGTGCGGATTTCTCTCGCATTTCGAAATTGTCGATATTGACCTTCCCGATATTTTTGTCCCTGTCCTGCAGGCGGCAGACAATCTGTCCGGCCTAATGACCACCGGCCGGGTCCGGCACTGGCTGGAACAATTGCCCGCGCTCGATCTCGCGGAATGGGCGTCCAACGCGCCGGAGGAGCAGGTCCGCGTGGCGATGGTCCGCTATTCCTTTCTGGTCCAGGCCTATGTCTGGGGCGAAAGCGAAGCGCCGACCTCCCTGCCCGCCAATCTCGCCCGTCCGATGGTGGCGCTGGCCGACCGCCTCGATCAGGCACCGCTGCTGCCCTATAGCGGCTATGTGCTCGACAATTGGGCGCGGCTGGACCGCGACAGTCCGATCGGCCTCGACAATGTCTATATGGTGCAAAATTTCCTCGGCGGGGCCGATGAAAACTGGTTTGTCCTGATTCATGTCGTGATAGAGGCTGAGGCCGGGCCGCTTCTGGGCCTTGCCTGCGATCTGGTCGAAGCAGCCTTTACAAAAGACACCGCGAGAGCGACGGCGCTACTCGAGGAAATGGACGGCCATTGGGACGCGGTAAACGCGATATTCGACCGGATGCCTGATCGCTGCGATCCCTATATATATTATCAGCGGGTGCGGCCCTATATCCACGGCTGGGCCAATAATCCGGCGCTGCCCGATGGCCTGATTTACGAAGGCGTCGGAAAATATAAGGGCAAGGGCCAGCTGTTTCGCGGCCAGACCGGATCGCAAAGCTCGATCGTGCCGAGCATGGATGCATTGTTCCAGGTGCGCCACGAAAATGACCCCCTTCGGGTCTATCTAGACGAGCTACACGCTTATCGTCCGGTCCAGCATCGCCGCTATATCGAAGATTTGCGCGAACAGAGCACATTGCGCGAATTTGCCATTGCCAGCGGCGATGCGGCGCTCAGAAAGGCTTTCAACGCCAGCATCGAGCAGGTTGCAAGGTTCCGTACCCGGCATCTCGAATATGCGGCCAGCTATATCAACAAGCAGGCGGCGAGCGGCAAAGGCAATGATACCGAGGTCGGCACCGGCGGCACACCATTTATGAAATATCTGAAGAAGCACCGCGACGAGAATAGAGCGCAGGTGATCTGATCCCGTTCTTATAGCTTGCGCCGTGATGATGGATTTAGCAGTTGCACCCCGTGCTTTGCCTCTGCCATGAGGCAGCGGTAAAGTTTCGGGGGACATTCATGCTATCGGCAATCGGACTTATCGGCGGACTGGGACTGCTCATCTGGATGACGGTACGCGGGGTAAATATCCTGATCGCCGGCCCGGTAGCAGCGGCGATTGTCGCGTTCACCAGCGGCATCGCCTGGCTGCCGCCACTCGCTTTGGAAGGCGCGCCGGACTTTGCCACCGCCTATATGGACGGCTTTGTCGGCTTTTTCAAAAGCTGGTTCTTCATGTTCCTCCTGGGGGCGATATTCGGCGAGATCATGGGTGCCAGCGGCGCTGCGGCCAGCGTGGCCCATTGGGTCATCGAGAAGATCGGGATCAAACATGCGGTCCTCGCGGTAGTCGCCGCCTGTGCGATCCTCACCTATGGCG
>JABMNS010000143.1 GCA_013204445.1 Sphingomonadales bacterium | reverse complement strand
GGTTGGAAGCGCGCGCTTCAGATCGGCGCTAGTTGCGGCGAAAAACCGGTAATCCGGTCAGAATTCCGTACATGAACCCGGTGACTCCGAAGATGGACAAGGAAAATTCGTTGCCGGTTTGGCCAATCCGATACCGAGCCGCTAACCAGATTTTACCTCCCGGAACGGCATATTGCGGTCGACCTCGATCTCTCTCGGTAAGCCAAGGATGCGCTCGGAAATGATGTTGCGCTGGATCTGGTCGCTGCCGCCGCCGATCGAGTTCATATAGGCTTTGGCAGAATCAAAATTCATATCTGCCGAATCCTTAAAATCTGATCCGTCAAACAGGCTTGCGGGGCCGAGAATTTCGGCGGCAATCCTTGCTTCACCATGCTGGATACGGGACATCGCCAGTTTGCCCAGAGACATTATGGAGGACGATCCGTTGGCGATGATCTCGGCCTTCGCCCGTTTCATGTTGAGCGCGTTCAACTGTCGATAGGCGATCGCCTGCGCCAATTTTTGGCGCAGAACGGCATCGCCGAGTTTCCCGTGCCGCTGGGCCAGTTCCACCAGCGGCGGTACTTTGGACTTCACCTTGCCTTGGCGCTCCGTGGCACCCTCGCCCATGATCAGGCGTTCGTAAGCCAGCGCGGTTTGCAGGACTTTCCAGCCGCCATTCAGTTCTCCGACGATATTGCGGGCCGGCACACGGGCTTCATTGATAAAAATCTCGTTAAATTCGGATTCACCGGTGATCTGGTTGATCGGCCGAATATCGACACCCGCCTGTTGCATCGGAAAGAGGAAGAATGTGATGCCGCTATGCTTGGGCACGTCCCAGTCGGTTCGCGCCAGCAGCATGCCGTAAGTGGCTCCCTTGGCATTGGACGTCCAGACCTTCCGTCCGGTGATAATATATTCACCGCCATCCGGACCCGCGACCCATTCGGCCTTGGTTCGCACACCGGCAAGATCGGAACCGGCATTGGGTTCCGAGTAGAGCAGACAACTGTGAGCGCCCGTCAGCATCTCGCGCAGAAGCGCTGACTTCAATTGCTCGCTACCCAGCCGATAGACGGTGACCGCACCGAGATTATAGCGGTCCTGCGACCGACCGAAGACCTTGCGCGCCTTCAATATGTCGTCGATCACGCGCGCCTGTCTGCTGTCATATTCGCGCCCGAACCATTGCGGTGACCAAGTCGGGACGGAGTAGCCGGCATCCAGCAATCTCCCCAGCCATGAACCGACCTCGAGACGATCGGTGCCCTTTTCACAGCGTCGCTCGTCGTCCCAATGCGCATCAAGCCAGGCGTTGAGTTCTGCAGCAAGATCATCGTTCGATATGCGCGCTGTGTTGCTAGCCATCATGCCGTCTCCAAACAGGTGAGATATGTCTCTCGGTGCTGGTCCGAAGACCCGAACAGCCACAATCCGGTCCGCGCGCGCCGCCAGTAAAGATGCGCCGGATGTTCCCAAGTATAGGCAATCCCGCCGTGAAGCTGGATGGCCTGCGCAGAAACATCGCGATAGGCATCGGCACAGGCAAAGGCGGCCAGGCTGATATAGGCTTTTGCCTCCGGTGATTCGGCCGCCTGCAACTTGGCAGCGTGCCGGGCAGCCGATGTGGCGGATTCCACGTCGATCAGCATGTCCGCTGCCATATGCTTGAGCGATTGATAGCTGCCGATCTGGCGACCGAACTGATATCGGGTTTTCAGATATTCCACGGTCAGGTCGAAAATTTTCTTCAGCCCGCCGGCTTGTTCACCCGCCAGCGCCACTTTGGCCAGGTCCAGCGCGGTTTCGATTGCGGTTTCATCGACGCCTGCAAGGGGCTGCGCATGGGCCATTGAAAAGTTGATCTTTGACAGTCGTAAGGTCGGATCGTTGGCTTCCAGATTCTGAACCTCGACGGTTTCGGTTTCGGGATCAATCAGAAACACCCGAATGTTGCCATCCGCACGGGCAAAAACCAGCAGCCGGTCAGCCTTTTCCGCATGCAGGACGAACGAGGCCGTGCCGTCCAAAATCCATTCGTCATCCTTTTGATGTGCTTCGACTGAAATGTCGGCATTGGACCACAGTCCCTGTTCGCCGGTTGCGGCAATGGCGAAGATTTTCGTCCCGTCACAGATCGAGGAGAGCAATTCGGACTTCAGACTTTCATCCGATGAAGCCGATATCAGGCTGGCTGCTATCACTGCGGTGGATATGAACGGGCTGCACAACAGATGCGCGCCCGCTTCCTCCATCAAATCTTCCAGAATTTGTCCGTCACCGCCGATGCCGCCATATTCGGGGTCGACGATCAGTCCGAGCAGGCCGATTTCCGCCATGGACTTCCAGAAATTCTCGTCAAAACCGTGCGGACTTGCCATAGTTTCACGAAGCGCCTCGTCCCCGGCTTGTTCTGCAAGGAGCCGTGCAAAAGTCTCCCGCATTGCGGTTCGGTCTTCGCTCGATATCTCACTCATTTAATTGCCTTTATAATATCGGGAATTAGGTCCGACAGACTGTCCTCCTGTCAGATTCTCTCGATGACAATCGCCGGTGCCATGCCGCCCGCAGCGCACATCGTGATCAGACCATAGCGGCCGCCGGACCGTTCGAGTTCGTCGAGTGCAGTGCCGATAAGCATCGATCCCGTCGCACCAATCGGATGGCCGAGCGCGCATGCGCCGCCATTGATATTGACCTTGGTCCGGTCAAGGTCGAGATCGCGGATGAATTTTTCGGCAACCACGGCAAAGGCCTCGTTGATTTCCCAGACGTCGATATCTTCTTTGGTCAGGCCTGCTTTCTCGAGGACCTTCTGTGCTGCCGGGACAGGCGCATTGAGCATCAGTGTCGGGCAATCGCCGACATTGGCATATGCAACGATACGCGCCCGGGGTTTCAGGCCGTGCTTATCAGCATAATCTTTCGAGGTGATCAGCAGGGCCGCCGCACCATCGACGACGCCGGAACTGTTGCCGGCGTGATGCACCCCTTCCCACTCGAGGTCCGGATAGACACGCTGGATCTGCTTGGCGAAGGTCACGCCATTGCCGAGATCGAAATCCTTCAGCGCACCAAAGCTCGCCTTCAGTCCGGCGAGTCCTTCGGCGGTCGTTTGCGGGCGCGGGAATTCTTCATGATCGAGCGCGATGCTGCCGTCCTCGTTGTAGACCGTGATCAGCGATTTGGCTAAACGGCCCTCGGCGATGGCATGGGCTGCGCGCTTTTGGCTTTCCAGCGCCAGCGCATCGACGGCCTCGCGGCTGATGCCTTCCTGCGCCGCGATCGCATCGCCGCAGACGCCCTGATGCGATTGCGGATGAATGGCATTGAGCGTGGGATTGCCCGAGCCCATGCCGAGCGGCGTGATTCCGGCATCCGCTTCCTCGGCGCCGACCTGGGCCGTGTAGCTCATCATCTCGGTTCCGCCGGCGATGACGCATTCTTCCATTCCCGACATCACCGTCGCGGTGGCAAAATTCACCGAGGTGATGCCGCCGCCACAGAAGCGGTCGAGCGTGGTTCCCGATGCCTTGGTGTCATAGCCGGCAGCCAGCGCTGCCATCCGGCCCATGTCGCCGCCCTGCTTGCCCTTCTGGGTCGAGGTCGACCAGATGATATCGTCCACACTGGCGGTGTCGAGATTGTTGCGCTCCTTGAGCGCTTTCAGCACGGTGGCGGCTAGATGCTGCGGATGGAGGTGCGACAGCGCGCCCTTGCCAGGCTTGCCAATCCCACGCGGGGTGCGGACGGCGTCGATGATATAGGCTTCTGTCATGATATATATCCTTTTGTTCAAGCTGGAATCTGGTTGAAGGATACGCCCTTGTCGGGGCGATGGTCCTGAGGCAGGCCAAGAATTTTTTCGACATTCGGGTGCTTGATCTAATAGCTAATCCGATGGCGGCAGTTAGGCGCATAGCTGAAATAAAATACAGCTTTGCGAAAGTGGGGTGTAGATGGGCGCGCAATTCAAATTTTCAACTATTTTGAATAGCCTTACCAAAAACTTAAAGCCCTAGTTCAAATGCCTCCACCTCCGTCACTTCCCTAGATATCGTTGATCATCTCGGCCAATGTAGCCAGGCATTCGCGGGCGAGCAAATTGCAGCGCTCGGGAGACCAGCCCTGTTCAGCATCGGGCAGGTCGCGATTATCCTTGAACGGCATTTCCAGCGTCATTGCGACCGCGCCGAAGCGTTCCGCCAGCTGGTTGGTCGACATCGACAGATTGCCCTTGCCCTTGGCAGCGGTGGGGTAGCCGAGTGTGGTCTGGAAATCTGGTGTGCGCTGGGCGAGGCGGTTGCGGTAGGCGTGGTAGGTCTCCAGCTGCGCGTCGGTGATCGAGGGAATGCCTTCGAAACCGGCGATAAAAACCGCGGGAATCGCCTCATCCCCGTGCACATCCATGGCAAAACTCACACCGCTTTTGTCCATCGCTTCGCGGACGCATAGCACTTCGGGAGATTTTTCGGCGCTCGGCTCATGCCATTCGCGGTTAAGATTGGTTCCGACGAAATTGGTTCGTAAATGCCCTCTGCACGAACCATCTGGGTTCATATTGGGCACGATATGGAAGCGGCAATGCTGCAACAGCAGCCGTGCGTTCGGGTCGGCGGGGTCGGTCAGCATCTCCAGCGCGCCCTCCATCCACCATTCGGCCATGCTTTCGCCCGGATGCTGACGGGCGTATAGCCAGACCTGCTTGTCGCCGCTGCCTAACTCGACGCAGTCTATCGGCTGGCCTTCCAGGCTATGGCCAAGTGTCTGCACTGACACGCCTTCAAAGCCTGCGGTTTCGGCGATCAGATCATGGTGGCGTTCGATGCTGTATGGCGCGAAATAGGCGAACCAGATGATATTGCTGCTCGCGGTATAGCGGATCGACAAGGTGCCGCTTTCCTCATCATAGCTGCTCGCTGCGCGGCCCCAATATTCCCGGTCCTCGCTGACGCAGGCTTTATAATCGGGCCAACCCTGCGGATAGGCAGATTCTTTCAGCCCACCAATGTTTAATTCCAGTTCGTCGCCAATCTGGCAGGCCACCCGGAAATGGAACCATTGAAAAAACTCGCTGTCCTTGTCCTTGCGGATCGACAGTTTAGCAGTTTTGCCTTCGATGGCATGGACGTCGATATTGCCGCTATCGAATGCGCTGGTGATTTGAATGTTCATG
>JABMNS010000142.1 GCA_013204445.1 Sphingomonadales bacterium | reverse complement strand
CTGTTCACCGTCCATGTCCGGCGCGGCGATCCGGCGGTCCAGGACCAAAAGCTCAATTCGCACAGCAAGCTCAACTGCATTACCGCTTGCATACAGGCGACCCAAGCGGGGGCGGACGAAGCTCTTATGCTCGACCCGCACGGCTTTGTCGCAACCTGCAACAGCACCCATTTTTTCATCGTCCGCAAGGGCGAGGTCTGGACGTCTAGCGGTGATTATTGTCTCGGCGGGATCACGCGGGCCAATGTCATCCGGATTTGCCGGGAGAATGACATTCCGGTGTTAGAGAAGAATTTCTCGCTGACCGATGTCTATGGTGCCGACGAGGCTTTCGTCACCGGTACCTTTGCCGGGGTGGTGTCAGCGACCGAAGTGGATGGCAGAATACTGACCGAGAGCAGGGGACCGGTGGTCGAGCGCCTGCAAGGGCTGTACAAGGCGCTGATCGAGCGTGATGTGGCTGGATGATGTCATGGCCTAGTCACAATGCCAAGCCGACCGCAGGTCATTACCATTGATTTTCTTGCACGAAGCCACGAAGACACGAAGGATGAAATAGACCCGTAATATCTATGCGCCTTCTTGGTTTTGTGCGAGTCAAAAATATGCTGAAATTTAAATACTTCTCGGCGAAAAAGGAGACACAGGTGATGTCCAAATGACAGTCCGCATCGCCATGTGGTCAGGTCCGCGCAATATCTCGACAGCGATGATGCGCAGCTTTGGCGGGCGCAGCGATTGCGCGGTAAGCGACGAACCCTTTTACGGGGCATTTCTGAAAACCACCGGACAGCGTCAACCAATGGCCGATGCAGTCATCGCGTCAATGGATTGCGACTGGCAATCGGTTGCGAAAGCCATGAGCGGACCGGTCCCGGACGGTAAAGCGATCTGGTATCAGAAACATATGCCTCACCACATGGTGCGCGATGTATCGATCGCCGATTTCCCAGACCACCGCCACGCCTTCCTTATCCGGGATCCGGAGCGGGTTGTGGCAAGTTATACCCTCAAACGGGTTGAGGTGACGGCCGGCGACCTCGGCTATGCGAGGCAGCTGGACTATGTCGATCAAGCGGCACAGTTGACCGGAAAGGCGCCGATCATTCTAGACAGTGCCGACATCTTGCGCGATCCCGAAGCCCATTTGGGGGCGCTTTGTTCGGCCCTAGGAATATCGTGGGATGCGGGCATGCTCGCGTGGCAAGCCGGTGCCCGCGAAAGCGATGGAATCTGGGCATCACACTGGTATGGCCGGGTCATCGAGACAACCGGATTTGGACAGGCGGAAAGCACGGTACCCAAGCTGGGAGACCGAGAGCAGGCGATCGCGGACCAGTGCCGCGATACCTATGAAAAGCTCTCTGCCCTCCGGATCAGATTATAGCGCGATCAGCCTTGCGGGCTTGCCTGCTTGCCGATCCGTCCGAACAAAGTCCCGTCGAGCACCAGATAGAGGAGGCCCAGACCGGCGAACCACAGGATGTCATTCTGCGCGATCATCCAGACGATCGACGGCACGAAATTCTGCACACCGCCGAGGAATAGCGCCGCAACCAGCAGCAATGTTTCAAAAGCGACAAATGCTGCGCCAAAGGCCATTACCGAAGTGACCAGCGACTGGTCGCGACGCAGGGTGAATACGGCCTTCGCTACCCCGAGCGTGGCCAGAGCGGTGACGCCGATCGCCAGTCCGTGACTAAAACTGTTCGCGGTCTGCGGATAGCCGAGGATCAGATAGCCGACCAGTTGGTTTGCAAACCAGGCTGCGCCCATCCAGGCTAACGCCTTGCGGAACGGCAATGTCGCAGCCAGTAAAGTTGCGATGGCCGCAAAAGGGAACATGCAGGCCAATGCAAGGCTGCCCAGAACCGACGAAGTTGCCAGCACGCCGGCCCAGATATTCTGGACAGACGATGAAGATTGAACGAGTTGCATATGATCATATTCCCTTTTGCTATTGGTTGTCAGAAACGCGCGCGCGCTCCCATATAAGCCGAACGCCCCGGAGAGCCAAAATCAGTCGCCGTTTGATAGTTTACATCAAGCAGATTGTCGATACGTCCGAAAATTTCGATGCCATCGGTCACCGGCATGCTCGCGCGAACCCCGGCCAGCGCATAGCGTTCGAGGCGGCGGCTGTTGGCAAGGTCATCGAAACTGTCGCCGACTATCTGCAAGTCGGCACCGAGGCTCAATCCGAAACTGGTTTGATACGTGGCGTTGAGATACAGGCTGCTCGCCGGACGCCGTGCCAGTTCATTGCCGAAATTGGCGCCGGAAGACCGGTTCTCGGTATCGAGCCAGGTGTAGTTCGCATCGATCCGCAACCGTTCGACCGGCGCAATCGACAGGACCGCCTCCACTCCGCGGGTGCGGTTGCGCTCGATATTCAGCGTCGTGCCATAGGGACGGGTGCCGCTGGTACACACTTCTGGTGCCGGGTCCGGTGCGACCGGACAGGCGGCGAAGGAAATCTGGTTATCTGTGTCGCGCTGGAACAGAGTGACCGACATCCGCACTGCTTGTCCGATCAGCGATTGATGGACGCCTATCTCGTAAGATTTTGCGGTCTCCGGCAACAAATCGGGCGTGCCATAGCCAAAGGGGCGATCATCGAGATCGATCAGCGAAGGCGCCCTGAAACCCTCGGCATAGCTCGCTCGGATCGTCGGGCCGTCTTCGCTCAGTCGATAGACCAGGTTGCCGGCCAGGCTGGTATTGCCGCCAAAATCTTCATGCTCGTCATGCCGGATTCCGCCGGTCAGGGTCAGCCCGTCGGCGGGCTTGAACACGGTCTGGAAAAAGAAGGAATCAATACCGGTCGAGTCTCTCTCGCCGCTATTTTCATAACGGCTATCTTCCTTTTCCGCACCGAAGACGAAGCGCAATTGCTCGATCAAGGCAAAATCGCCGCGATATTCAAACCGCTCCGTCCGCCCTCTGGGCAGCGAGGTGAAATAGGGGCTGATGATGTCGCGGTTGATGTCGGCAATGCTAAAACCAAAGCGATTCTGGAACCGCCCATCCAATGCCTGGGCGTGGATGCTGGCGTTGCCGTATATTTCCTTCGCCAGCGAAAACTGGCTGTCGTCCGAACTATAAGGCGGAAAAACACTGTCATTGTCGACCCGGCTGTCCGCATAATAGCCGCTGGCTTCAAGCCAGACATTGTCGGTCATGTCGACCTGCAACTGCCCGGAAGCGGAATATTGGCGATAGCCGTCCGGTTCGGTCCCGGCGGAAAATGCACTGATCCCGTCGGTGCGGGCATAGCCGCCGCCGATGCTCAGTCCAATCGGTCCCAGCTTGCCCGAAGCATTGCTGACCAGACGCACCGTTTCATGCGCGCCATATTCTCCTTGTGCGAACAGGATGAGATCTTCGGTCGGCCTTTTGGTGGTGATATTGACCACGCCGCCGACCGCCTGACTGCCCCAGGTGACACCGCTGGCACCGCGCAATACTTCCACACGCTCGATATTGCCGGCCAGCAGATTGCCGAAATCAAAAGAGCCATCCGGCGTCGACGGATCATTGACCCTGATGCCATTGATCAGCACCAGCGTCTGGTCGTTTTCCGCACCGCGGATCCTGACCGAGGATTGCGAACCCAATCCGCCGCTCTGGGTGACGTTGACACCCGGAAGTTCCTGCAGGATCGCGGAAAGCGTAATCGACTGCTGATCGCGAATATCGGCTTCGGAAAGGATCGAGATTGCGGCGCCGGTGTCGTCGATGTCCTGTTCGATCCCGGTGGCAGTAACAATGATCTCGCGATCATCTGCAGCCGATGCCGGAGGCGTACAGCAATAGGCAGAGGATGCCAAAAATGTGGCTAAAATTCGGTATTTATACATTAGAGTTCCCTTGTGTTAACGACATAAATTGCCGCTACGCAGGGGAAAACCACGTTCACCCGACACACACCGTCCGGCTGAAGAACGACGATATAGGG
>JABMNS010000141.1 GCA_013204445.1 Sphingomonadales bacterium | reverse complement strand
GGTACCGATGCCGAAGGCCAGAGAACCTAAGGCACCGTGCGCCGCGGTATGGCTGTCCCCGCAAACCATGGTCGTACCCGGCAGGGTAAAGCCCTGTTCCGGCCCGATGACATGGACAATGCCCTGCTCGCGGTCGCTGGCACCGATATATTTGATGCCAAAGGCCGGTGCATTGGCTTCCAGTGCTTCCAGCTGCGCCGCGCTCTGCGGATCGGCAATCGGTATCTTGTTGCCCTGCGCATCCAGTCGCGCCGTTGTCGGCAGATTATGATCGGGAACCGCCAGGGTCAGATCCGGCCGCCGCACTTTGCGTCCGGCCTTGCGCAATCCCTCAAAGGCTTGCGGACTCGTCACCTCGTGCACCAGATGCCGATCGATATAGATTAGAGCCGTGCCGTCATCGCGCTGATCCACAACATGGGCATCCCAGATTTTCTGGTAGAGGGTCCTGGCTTTGGTCATATTTTCTTTCGTTCCGTCATTCCCGCGAAGGCAGGAAGCTCAATCGATGTAGCGACTAACCTCACGACATTCCAGACAAGTCCCTTTCCCGGTCGAAATAAATTTTGGAAAAACAGGCTGCTGAGATGATGATCTAGGTGAAAGCATCTTCTATTTCACCCGAAAAACCACTATCTTAGCTACATGAGCTTATTCGCCATTATCACAACCATTGTCGCTTCTGTCATCGCGATGGAATTTGTCGCCTGGGCAAGCCATAAATATGTCATGCACGGCTTCGGCTGGGGCTGGCACCGCGATCATCATGAACCGCATAACAAGGCGCTAGAGAAAAACGATCTTTACGGGATCGTCGGCGCCATGATGAGCATTTCGATGTTTGCCATCGGTAGCCCGCTGATCATGGGCACCGGCTATTGGGAGCCCGGCACCTGGGTTGGTCTCGGCATATTATTCTACGGCATCATCTACACTTTGATCCACGATGGTCTGGTTCATCAGCGTTACTTTAAATATGTCCCCAGGGGCGGCTATGCCAAACGGCTGGTACAGGCGCACAAGTTGCACCACGCGACCATCGGCAAGCAGGGCGGGGTCAGCTTCGGCTTTGTCTTTGCCCGCGATCCGGCGAAGCTGAAGGCGGAACTGAAGCTGCAGCGAGAAGCCGGTACCGCTGTCGTCCGCGACGCTGCCGGTTAAGCCAGCGATTTGCCACAAATCTGCATTTTGACGGCGGCCCCCGACTATTTCGAGGACCTGAGTTCGGCGCGCGCCAATTATCAGCGGTTGCTGGGCGACGACATTGCTTTCCGCCACTGGACCGACCCCGGCGATCTGGCGGGATATGATCTGGTCCTGCCATTACTGGTCTGGGGTTATCAGCGGAATTGCGCGCGCTGGTTTGCGCTGCTTGATCGGCTGGAACAGCAGCGGATAAAAATCGCCAACCCGGTTTCGGTGCTGCGCTGGAACAGCGACAAATCTTATTTGCTCGAACTGGAAAAAGCTGGAGTGGCCGTCGTGCCGACCCTGATCACCGAGGCATTGACCGCGAAGGATATCGCGGAGGCCGCGCAAACATTCGGAAGTGATGAACTGGTGATCAAACCGCCCATTTCCGGGGGAGCGGATGGCACCTTCCGATTACAGAAGGACCAGCCGTTGCCCGAAGAAATTGCGGGCAAGACTATGCTGATCCAGCCCTTCCAGCCCGCCATCGAGCAGGAAGGCGAATATTCGCTCTTCTATTTTTCCGGAGCCTATAGCCACGCGATTATCAAGCGCCCCGCGACAGGCGATTTCCGCGTGCAGGAATTTCTCGGCGGTTCGGAAAGCGGCACCGATTGCCCCCCAGGCGCGCAAGGTCTGGCGGTGCAAGCCCGCCAAGCCGCCGAGCAAATTCTGGGCACCGGAACCTTATTCTATGCCCGCGTCGACATGCTGCGCGACCCGGACGGCTATTTCCGCCTGATGGAACTGGAATTGATCGAGCCGTCGCTGTTTTTTGAACATGCTGCGGACGAAGGTGCGTCTTTCAGACAGGCTGTTCTGACGCGCTTGGCCTAACTAGGCTGCGGCAACAACACCGGCCCACCCAGTTCCAGCGTCTTCTGATAGCCTGATCTAGCGACCAGCGCTTCGAAATAGCGTGCGCAATTCGGACGGCCGTCGAGCTGCCCCATCGCAGCTCGCCCTTCCAGCATATAATGCAGATTGATATCCGCGCCGGTAAATTTATTCGCGACGAGGAAATCCTTGCCCTCCAGTTCGATCTCCAGATGGTCGAGCAGCTTGTCGACTTCCGCCTGCAAAAATCCGCCCAGAACCTCCGGCAATCCGCCGAGCATCGGCGCGATGCCGGTGATGATAAAGCTCATGCCCATCGTACCCTCGGCAAAATGCAGCCATTCGAGATATTTGGCGCGTTCCGGATGATCGGGTGCAACGCCGAGCGCGCCATCGCTGTACCGCTCGATCAGATATTCGATAATCGCGCCGGATTCGACCATGGTCACGCCATCCACATCCACCGTCGGCGCCTTGGCCAGCCGGTGCGCTTCGGCCAGCTCCGGCGGCGACCGCCGTGTCTTTGGATCGCGGTGATAGGTCACCATCTCATAGTCGATTCCGCCCTCTTCGCAGAGCCAGATGATACGGGACGAACGGGAATAGTCGAGATGGTGCAGCTTGATCATGGGGGGCTCCTCTTTATGTTTGGAGGCAGTTTGCTGCAAAGGACAGGCCCGGTCAACCATCCACTGCTCCCCGCCGAAGGTCAGGGTCCAGAATGATCCTGTGCAATCGTCTGGATTCCGGTTTGCGCCGGAGCACATTAATGCCCGACAATCCCCAGGCTCTCGAACGGACGATCATTCTCGCTATATTTCTCAACCAAAGTCGCGCTCGCCAGATTCAGACCGATGACCTCGACGGTTTTACCCTCGTTTTTCAGACGCTCGACAATCTTGTCCAATATGCCGATAGCGCTAATGTCCCAGAAATGGGCATCATGGACATCGATGATCACGCGATCAATACCATCTTCGTTAAACTCAATGGCTTCATAAAGCATATCGACCGAGCCGAAGAAGACTTCACCGGCAAAGACATAGCGATGCGTGGTGACTTCGATAAAATCCTGAATGCGCACCAGCTGGCGGACCTTCCAGGCGAAGAATATCCCGGAAAGCAGCACGCCGGTGAGCACGCCGATCGACAGATCATGCGTCGCCACGACCATCACAACCGTAGCGATCATGACGAAATTCGAAGGCCATGGGTGATGGGTGATTTCGGTAAAGCTCTGCCAGCGGAAGGTACTGATCGAGACAAAGATCATCACCGCGACCAGCGCCGGCATCGGAATTTGCGCAACCCATGGGCCAAGGCCAACGATCAATACCAGCAGCATCACGCCCGCGACAAAGGTCGAGAGACGCCTCCGGCCGCCTGATCTAATATTGATGACCGACTGACCGATCATCGCACAACCGCCCATGCCGCCGATCCAGCCGGTGACAAAATTGGCAATGCCCTGCCCATATGTTTCGCGCTTCTTGTTGCTGCGTGTTTCGGTCAGGTCATCAACAATCGACGCGGTGAGCAAAGATTCCAGCAGCCCGACCGCCGCCATCGCCAGCGAATAAGGGGCGATAATTTGCAGCGTTTCCCAAGTGATCGGAATTTGCGGGATATGGAACCAGGGCAGACTCTCAGGCAGTGCACCCATATCGCCGACCGTGAACACATCCGCTTTGAAGACGATGCTGAGGCCGGCAAGCACAACGATCGCCGCCAGTGGCGAAGGAACCAAGGTAGTAAGGCGCGGCAAGCCATAGATAATCGCCAGACCGCCCGCAATCATCGCATAGGTTTGCCAGGTAAAGGCCTCACCGGTCATCTGCGGCAGCTGCGCCATGAAGATCAGGATCGCCAACGCATTGACGAAGCCGGTGATTACCGACCTTGAGACAAAGCGCATCAACAGGTCAAGCCGCAGCAAGGCGGCTATCGCCTGAAACACCCCCATCAATATCGTCGCCGCGAACAGATATTCAACACCATGGTCGCGGACCAGCGGTACCACCAAGACAGCCACTGCAGCCGTAGCTGCACTGATCATCCCCGGTCGCCCACCAACCATCGAAATGATAACCGCGATCGAGAAGCTGGCATAAAGCCCAACCCGCGGATCGACTCCGGCAATGATGGAAAAGCCGATGGCTTCGGGAATCAGCGCCAGCGCGACCACCAGCCCGGCCAGAAATTCGGTTCTGGGATTCGACAGCCAGTCGCGCCGAAAATCACTGTGAATCGCCATGGAATATCCTTTGCCCGAAAGTCGTAATGCTGCAATGCAGCATGAAACCCCCGGCCAATGGACTATTGACCTGGAGCCGTCAAGTTTAGGGCGGCTAGCGCGTGGCCCGGAAATCCGCCGTTACAGTCGCCGCCGCAGCAATCTCTTGTTCGTGGCCAATTTCGCGTTGTGGCTCGGCCAGCGCCTGGCGCTCCCAATCCTGCATCGCCGGATGCGCGATGATATGATCCACCCAGGCGCGGCCTGCTGCGCCGATATCGAGATCAAAGCTGCGCACCCGATAGGCAACCGGGGCATAAAAGGCGTCGACAATCGTGAACCGGTCACCGGCCAGCCAAGGCCCGCCAAAATTGTCCAGTCCTTGCGCAAATAACTCGGCGATCCGCTCGATATTGCGCTTCAGGGGCGTCTCGATATCGCGCAATGTGGCCCGGATACCGACGTTCATCGGACAAATGTTCCGCAGCGGCGCGAACCCGCCATGCATTTCTGCCGCCGCACAGCGCGTCCATGTTCGCGCGTCGCCATCGTCGGGCCAACATCCGGCATGCCGCTCCGCAAGATATTCCATGATCGCCAGAGAATCCCAGATCGTATCAGTGCGGCCATCCCTGCGATGCTCTTTCAGGCACGGCACCTGTCCATTGGGCGCAAATTCCCGGAACCGCGCATAATTTTCCTCTTCGAAATATATGATCCGGTCCGCAAACATTATGTCCAGCGCTTTCATCAGCACCCACGGGCGCAGCGACCAGCTGGAATAGTTGCGATTGGCGGTGATCAGGGTGTAGGTCATAATTCTGTTTTCTTCGGCTGGTAAATTCTGGCTTCATTTGAACTCTATTATTGTATCACCGATAACAGGAAAATTGATCGATGACATTATCCCGCAGAGATTTTATCCGTTCCGCGCAAGCCGTAGGCCTGTTCTACGCCTCCTTCTCGATTGCCGGGTGCGCCCGGGCGCATAGCGCGAACACTGGAATCACTCTGCTACCAGATCCGGCCAAACGCCTCGATCTGCCAGAGGGTTTTTCCTACACATTGGTCAGCGAGACCGGTGGGACAATGTCTGATGGCTTTTTCCGGCCGGGTCGGCCCGACGGCATGGCCTGTTTTGCGCATCCCGATAGTACTGACAAATGCATATTGATGCGCAATCATGAGAATTGGAACAGCATCCCCACCGGCAGTCCGTTCGGTAAGGACAATGAACTGCTCGAGCGGGTTTCGGAGAGCCAGCTCTATGATCGCAAGAAAGACGGCTCGCCTTTTTTCGGCGGCGTGACCAAGCTGGTTTATGATCTGAAGCACAAGCGGATGGAGCGGGATTTTCTGGTGCTGACCGGCACCGCCGCCAATTGTGCCGGCGGGCCAACCCCCTGGGGAAGCTGGCTCAGCTGTGAAGAGGAGATGCTCAAACCAGAAGAGGGGTCGGGCAAGTTTCACGGGTTCGTGTTCGAAACCCCGTCTACTGCTACCGGATTGATTGATGCGATACCACTGAAAGCCATGGGGCGCTTCACCCATGAAGCCGCTTCGGTCGATCCAAAAACCGGCATCGTCTACATGACCGAAGACGCGCGCCACGGATTATTCTACCGTTTTATCCCCAATATACCGGGAAAATTGCAGGAAGGCGGCCGCCTGCAGGCGCTTGTTCTTAAGAACAGAAAAGCCGTCATTACATCGAATTGGCCGAAAGACTGGGGCGGCAATGGACCCGAGACATTTGTCGTCGGGCAGAACCATGTCGCCGAATGGATTGATCTGGACGATGTAGAAGCGTCGGAAGGCGATCTCGCCCATCGCGGCCATGCCTCTGGAGCTGCACAATTCATGCGCGGTGAGGGCCTCGATTATGCGGTGCGCACGGATGGGGAAACCGGTGATTTCTACTTCACCTGCACCGAAGGCGGAGCAGAACGCGTCGGTCAGATATGGCGCTACACGCCGGATCAGGACCCGGATAGTGGGCCTGAGTCGGGCGGATCGTTGCAGCTATTCTTTGAATCAACCAGCGCCGATTCGCTGGACATGTGCGACAATCTGGTAGTCGCCCCATGGAACGATATCATCCTCTGCGAAGACGGACGCGGCGACCAATATCTGCGCGGCTTGTCACCGGACGGCGTCATCTATGACATCGCCCGCAACGCCCATAAGGACCAAAGCGAATTTTGCGGCGCCTGTTTCTCGCCTGACGGCACGACCATGTTCGTCAACGTGCAGGAGCCGGGTTACACTTATGCGATCACGGGACCGTGGGAGAGTTTGCGGGTCTAGCCCGCCCCGATCAATTCCCGGCCGATCAGCATCCGGCGGATTTCATTAGTGCCCGCGCCAATGTCGAGCAATTTGGAATCGCGCCAGTAGCGCTCGACCGGCCAGTCGGTGGTGTAACCCGCCCCGCCCAGCGCCTGGATCGATTCTTCCGCCACACGAACGCTGCATTCTGAAGCGTACATCACCGCGCCCGCTGCATCGAAACGGGTTGCCTGACCGGCATCGCAAGCTTTGTTGACATTATAGACATAGCTGCGCGCGCTATTCAGGCGGACATACATGTCGGCAATCTTGCCCTGCATCAGCTGGAAGCTGCCAATCGGTTTTCCGAACTGCTTGCGCTCGCGGACATAGGGAATGACCGTATCCATACAGGCCTGCATCAGCCCGAGCGGAATGGCGGCGAGCACCGCGCGCTCATAATCTAGACCGGACATCAGCACGCCGACACCGCCGTTAAGCGGCCCCATGACATTTTCCTCCGGCACTTCGCAATCATCGAATACCAGCTCGGCGGTCGGGCTACCCTTCATCCCGACCTTCTCGATCTTCTGGCCGATGGAAAAACCCTTCATGCCCTTTTCGATCAGGAAAGCGGTAATCCCGCCGGAGCCCGCGTCAGGGCGAGTCTTCGCATAGACCACCAAAGTATCGGCATCGGTCGAGTTGGTGATCCAGAATTTCGTTCCATTGAGAACATAGCCGCCCTGCACCGCTTCGGCCTTAAGCTTCATCGACACCACATCGCTGCCCGCTCCGGCCTCCGACATCGCCAGCGCGCCGACATGCTCGCCCGAGATCAGCTTCGGCAAATATTTCGCCTTCTGCTCCGGATTGGCCCAGCGGCGGATCTGGTTGACGCACAGATTGCTGTGCGCGCCATAGCTGAGACCCAGCGCCGCGCTGCCGCGACTAACTTCCTCGACCGCGATCGCATGTTCGATATAACCAAGGCCAAGCCCGCCGTCTTCCTCGTCGACCGTGATCCCGTGCAGGCCGAGATCGCCCATTTGCGTCCAGAGCTCGCGGGGAAACCAGTCTTCGCGGTCCATTTTCTGGGCCAGAGGCATGATCTTCTCTTCGGCAAAGCGCCGCGTGGTGTCGCGGATCTGATCCGCCATTTCGCCAAGCTGGAAATCAAATTGTGGAGTGGCAATCATGTTTGGTCCTCTGTATATTTGTTGTTCGTGTAGCAGAATATTCGGTGTTTTCTATAGCTTGTTCCCCTGCGAAGGCAGGGCTCCATCTCCCGCGATTGCGTCAAGAAAGGAGGTCGGGAGATGGATACCCGCCTACGCGGGAACACACGGATTTTGCGTTGCTCAATATTCCATCCAATGCCATAGCTTGGCGATGCTCTACAATATCGCCAAACCCTTCATCTTCGCGCTGGAAGCGGAACGCGCCCATGGCCTGACCATCGCCGGCCTGAAGACCGTCCCGATGGGCCCCGCGCCGAAATCCAACCCTGTTTTAGCGACCACATTGGCTGGACTCAATTTTCCCAACCCGATCGGCATGGCCCCCGGTTTCGACAAAAATGGCGAAGTACCCGATGCGCTGATCCGCATGGGCTTTGGCTTTGCCGAGGTTGGAACGCTCACGCCGCTGATGCAAGAGGGCAATCCCAAGCCGCGCATATTTCGGCTGGTCGAGGACAAGGCGGTGATCAACCGCCTCGGTTTCAACAATCGCGGTCAGCAAAATGCCATCCCCCGGCTCAAGCGCATGCGCGCTCGGATGGGCAAAGGCGTCCTCGGTATCAATATTGGCGCCAACAAGGATAGCGATGACCGGATTGCCGACTATGTCACCGGCACCAGGAATATGGCGCCGCTGGCGGACTATCTGACGGTCAATATCAGTTCCCCCAACACGCCCGGCTTGCGCGCACTGCAGGACAAGGGTGCACTGGCGGAACTGCTCGCCGCGGTCATTGATGCATTGGGAAAATCCAAAACCCCGGTCTTCCTGAAAGTTGCTCCCGATCTTGAACCGGCAGATATCGACGATATTGTCGATGTCGCGGTGAGCCAGAAGATCGCCGCGCTGATCATTTCAAACACCACCATAACCCGCCCCGCCCTGCATTCCGCCAATCAATCCGAAAGCGGCGGCCTGTCCGGAGCGCCGCTAAAAGACCTCGCCCTGCAGAGGCTCAAGGATTTTCGCAAGGCCAGCGGCGGACAGATTCCGTTGATCGGGGTCGGCGGCATCGCGACCGCAGAAGATGCCTATGAACGCATCCGCGCCGGTGCCTCGCTGGTCCAGCTATATACCGCGATGATCTATGAAGGGCCTACCATCGCCGCCGCCATGAGCTGCCAATTGGCAAAATTGCTCAAACGGGACGGCTATAAAAATGTCGCCGAGGCGATCGGCTCAGCATAGCGCCTATTGGCCCGCTATTAGTCCGTACCAACCAGCACGACGCCCTCCCGACGCGGATCAAAGCCGCCATCGACCTTGCCATTGCGGATCATCACCGCATGCACGCCGGAATCTTCTCCCTGGCCCGGCTTGAGATCAACACCTCGAGCCGCAAGACCTTCCAGAACCGCCGGATCAAATTTGTCAATTTCACCGCCAAAGCCTGACCCGCGCGCCACAAGATTGGGCAGCGCCAGCGCCTCTTGCATCGACAGGTTCCAGTCGATCGCGCCGACCAGTGACTTGGCGACATAGGCAAGGATGCTATTGCCGCCCGCAGATCCGATAGCGCCCGCGAACCGGCCATCCTGGTCGAGAAAAATGGTCGGCGTCATCGAAGAACGAGGCCGTTTTCCGGGCGCAACCGCATTGGCCGCAGGCCGCCCCTCTGCATCCATCGGGTTGAAGGAAAAATCGGTCAGCTGATTGTTCAGAAAGAAACCGTCGACCATGCGGCCGCTGCCAAAGATGGATTCAACTGTTGTGGTGATCGAAACGACATTTCCCTGGGCATCGCGAACAATGAAATGGGATGTTCCTGCCGGCTCCAGCGTATGATCTTGAGCCGCCAGCACCGCTCCTTCAGGCGTTCCCGCTTTGGGCGGAGAAGATGCAGTGTCGCCAATCAAAGCCACCCGCGAGCCGACATAAGTGAATTCCAGCAAACCCTTGACCGGAACCGAAACGAAAGCGGGATCGCCGACATATTGATCGCGGTCGGCGTACATCAGCCGACTGGCTTCGGCAAACAGGAACCAGGCCTGCGCATCATCGGGGCCGCGGCTGGCAATATCAGTTTTTTCCAGCATCGCCAGCAGCTGCAGCAAACCAACGCCGCTCGAAGGCGGTGGCGGCACACAGACCAGATAGGCGCGATAGGGATTGCACAAGGCGTCCCGCTTGACCGGCCGGTAATCAGCCAGGTCGGCAATCGTCATCCGGCCTTCCAGCGGCGCGGACCGGGTCTTGCTGACAATCTTTGCCGCTGTCGAACCGCGATAGAGCGCGTCGGGACCGCCCGTCGCCAGACGCCTCAGAAAATCGGCATATTCCGGGTTTTTGAGCCGGTCGCCCGTGGTCAGTCTCTTGCCATCGGCGGCGCCAAAATAGGCGGCGGCATCCGGCGTATCTAGCTGCGGAAAGGAAAATCCCAGAAACCGACCAAGGCGCGGGCTGATGACAAAGCCCTCCTCCGCGGTTCGTTCTGCCGCCGAGAACAGGCTCTTCCAGTCCAGCACCCCATGGTCTTCATGCACCAGTGCCAGCATCGCGACGGCGCCCGGCACGCCGGTTGCACGCCCGCTAACCACCGCATCACGATGCCCCAGCGGCTTTCCATCGGACCCGAGAAACATCGATGGGCTGGCTTGGGCCGGTGCGGTTTCCCGACCATCATAGATGGTCAATTTGCTCGAAGTCCCGTCAAAATATGTCAGGAAGGCACCGCCGCCGAGTCCGGAACTTTGCGGTTCGACCAGCGACAGCATCGCCTGCACGGCAATCGCGGCATCAATGGCACTGCCCCCCCGTTTCAAAACATCCTGCCCGGCCTGGGCCGCAAGCGGGTTGGCGGCAATGACGAAAGGCTCCTCCTGCTGTGTTGCAGAAGTTTCCAGCACGGAAACAGAAGCTGGTTCGGGCAGCCCGGCCCGGACACAGGAAGTGGTGAGCAGTGCTGCTAAAGCGAAAAGACGGATGATTTTCATGTTGTGCGCGGCTATAGACCAGGTCGAACGGCGATGTCCATCGGCAGAGATTTCGCGATCACCGATCAGAAAACGGGGACTCGTTTTCACCTAAATAATTGCCGAGCGGTTTCAACCGCGCTAGTCCATTACCGATAATCCAGCCCGGCACGAATCCGGAGCATGAGAGAGGAAGTACCGCGTGGGCCAAAAAAAGCCAGAAAACCGTTATCTTGAAATCGATCAATATTCAAATCTGGTATCGATGTTTTTCGATCGCGCCCGTCAGGGCGGGGACAAGCCGTTTCTCAGCGCCAAAATCGATGGCGCATGGCAGGCGACCAGCTGGGCCGAAGCGGCACGGCAGGTCGCCGCCTTTGCGAAATCGCTGAAGCGCATCGGTTTGAAAAAGGGCGACCGGGTGATGCTGGTGTCCGAGAACCGGCCCGAATGGTGCATCGCCGATCTCGGCATCATGGCAGCGGGCTGCATCACCGTGCCGACCTACACCACCAATACGGCATCCGACCATCAGCATATATTGGACAATAGCGGCGCCCACGCGGTCATTGTCGCCGACATCAAATTGGCAAAAAACCTGCTGCCGTCGGTGATCAGCTCTTCGGATGCCAATATCATCATCGGCATCGCCGATCTGCGCATCGGCCAGTCGGGCGATTTCGACCTCTATAGCTGGGACAAGCTTGTCCAGGGCAGCGACGAGGATGTCGCCGAAGTGACCAAGCAGGTCGCCAGCATCACCCGCGACGAGACCGCCTGCATCATCTACACCAGCGGCACCGGAGGCAAGCCGAGAGGCGTGATGCAACATCATGGCGCGATATTGCACAATACCAAGGGGCCGGCCGAGGTGATCGAAACCGACTTCGGCTGGGATGACGAGGTATTCCTCTCCTTCCTGCCGCTGAGCCACGCGTATGAACATAGCGCCGGACAGTTTTTCCCGATTGGTCTCGGCGCCCAGATTTTCTATTCCGAAGGGCTGGAGAAGCTGGCGTCGAACATCGAGGAAGTGCGCCCGACGATCATGGTAGTCGTCCCGCGCCTTTTCGAAGTGTTGCGCGCACGGCTGATCAAGACCGTCGAGAAACAGGGAAAGATGCCCAATTATCTGCTCGGCAAGGCGCTCGCTATTGGTGAGCGCAAGGCCGAAGGCAAAGGGCGCAAGCGCGACAAGCTGATCGACCTGTTCCTCGACAAGACCCTTCGGCCCAAGGTACAGCAGCGCTTTGGCGGCCGGATCAAGGCGATGGTCTCCGGCGGCGCGCCGTTGAACCCGGAAATCGGCACCTTCTTTCAATCGCTCGGCCTCACCCTGTTGCAGGGCTATGGCCAGACCGAATCCGGCCCGATCATCGCCTGCAACCGGCCGCGCACCGGGCTGAAAATGGACACGGTCGGCCCACCGATGGTCGACACCGAGGTCCGGATTGCCGATGATGGCGAAATCCTCGTGCGTGGTGAACTGGTTATGCACGGCTATTGGCGCAATCAGGAAGAGACCGACAAGGTGCTCAAGGACGGCTGGCTCCACACCGGCGATATCGGCCATATCGACGAAGCCGGCAGGATCGCCATCACCGACCGCAAGAAAGACCTGATCGTCAACGACAAAGGCGACAATGTCGCGCCGCAAAAGGTCGAGGGCATGCTCACTATCCAGCCGGAAATATTGCAGGCGATGATCACCGGCGACCGGAAACCCTATATGGTCGGCCTGATCGTGCCCGATCCCGAATGGGCGCTCGAATGGTCGCGCGATCAGGACATGCCCTATGATTTTATCGCCTTGCAGGCCAACCCAGCGTTCAAGTCAGCGGTGCGGGAAGCGATAGACCGGGTCAACGAGAGCCTCTCGGTCATCGAAAAAGTCCGCCGCTTCGAATTTGCCGACGAACCCTTTTCTATCGAGAATGAAGAACTGACGCCGAGCATGAAAATCCGGCGGCACGTTATTCGCGAGCGTTATCAGGAGCGGATGGATACGCTTTACAGGAAGTGAGGGGATTGCGGTGACAGTTTACTGAATGACTAACCGGCTGATGCCGGTAGGTTCATGGCTTGGGGCTGAAGCCAGCTTTGTTTGGCTTTGTATGTTTGTCCAAATAATTGAGGATCACTTCGTCTGTGATGTTC
>JABMNS010000140.1 GCA_013204445.1 Sphingomonadales bacterium | reverse complement strand
TGGCGGAATTTTACTCCGCGACGATCAGAAAAGCTGACCGTTTCCGTGGGCCAGTATTGCTCCGGGATTTACAATGGATATACGGTCACCAGCGAAACACGGCACAACCGTATCCAAAAGCTACGCATCACCCTGAGCGATTGGATGTTTGAAGCAATTGAACACAACAATATTCTGACGCTCAATAAGCAGTATTTCAGACTTCGTAAACCGCTAGAACGAAGACTTTACGAACTTGCCAGAAAACACTGCGGACAGCAGCCCAAATGGGAGATTGGCATAAGCACCGTCAACATGGTTGCGCATGCAAATGAATTTTTGCTATGGTTGCTTTAAAATAAATTGCGATTAGGCGCTCGTAATAATAGCGTCTTTGCAAAATAGGCTTTGATGCACACATGTTGATAAATGGATCATCCGACATGTTGATAAATGGATCATCCGAACAGATTAATGCACTTCGTGCCGATATCAAAATTGCTGCGCCTTACAACGTCAATATACTTGTGGTTGGCCCGACCGGTTCCGGCAAGGAACTCGTCGTGCGAGCGCTCCACCAATTGTCGGGCCGCAAGGGCAAGCTCGTCAGCGTCAACTGCGCCGCGATCCCCCGAGACCTGATTGAAGCCGAACTGTTCGGACATGAAAAAGGTGCGTTCACCGGCGCGGCAACACGCCGGATCGGAAGATTCGAGGAAGCCGCCGGCGGCACCCTGTTTCTCGACGAAATCGCTGACATGCCGCTTGAACTGCAAGGCAAGCTCTTGCGCGCCATCGAAGCCCGCGCCATCAGCCGTATCGGATCAAATAAAGAACAGCCCATTGACTTTCGCTTAATATGCGCGACGCATCAGAACATCGAGCACAAGGTAGAGCAGGGCGAGTTTCGACAGGATTTGATGTATCGTATCTCGGTGATTACGCTGGAAGTCCCCTCACTGCGCGATCGCATGAGTGACCTTCCCGAACTGGTGCGGTCAATTTCGCATCAGATCGAAACGGACGAATCTGGGCTTTTGCCGCCCAAAGACAGCAGCAGTGGTCTTTTAGAAATGATGGCCTTTTCTTGGCCTGGCAATATACGGGAATTGCGAAACTTTTTGCAGCGCGGGGCGGTTCTGTCAAAAGACGTTCAAATAGACAGAGACGTGGTACGGAAACTTCTTCGTCTTCCGAATATTCAACTAGAAGAACAAAAGTTGTTTAGAATTGCAATTGACAAAATGCCAAATGATGATGAGCCGGAAATTGCAGCCGATGCAGTAGCCTCTTTGGAATGGTCCGATCAGTTGATAATGGACACCCTGAACGGCCATGAAGAATTTTCTTTGGAAGGTCATATAAGATCGCAAGAAATAAAGTTCATCCAATTGGCTCTGCAAATTTCCAATTACAATATAGCGAAGGCAGCCAGAAACCTTTCACTCAAACGCACGACGCTTATTGCAAAAATTGGAAAATACGGGATTTCAACTGACGCGCCTCTGTAAATCCCGCCCATCTGATATCGACCCCCAGCGACTAGTCGCGCCCTCCCGGATCACAGGATCGGGATGCTCCATGACATGTCGGAAATCATGCATTGATCCTGACCATCAACATCCAGATAACCAGCCGGCGTCAGCTTCAGGGTGTCCTGCAACGCCAGAATAAGTGTCACTGGTCGCGGCGGGTTATGTTGCAGGCACTTCAGAACCAGATTGAGCTGCGCCTCAGAGACACTGGCGCGCGCGCGCATCACGGGTCGGTGCTTTTCGATCTCGACCACGCCGATAGCACCAACCTGGTCAACGTCGATGGACTTCAGCGTCAGGACCAAATTGCCCCGCGCGATGTTCATCAGGCTACAATTGATCACAATAACAGGAACAGCGTCATGGCCGACCAATGCGACCTCGGCGGATTGCACCGAAACCTGGATGACGTTTATCGCCTCTTTCATGGGTTCAAGACATGTTCGTGCATATCAGCCCCCCCCCATCCCGGCGGCAAAGTCCTGTAG
>JABMNS010000139.1 GCA_013204445.1 Sphingomonadales bacterium | reverse complement strand
CGACGGCGCGGCTGCTGGTGAATGGCGCAAAGCCGGGCAAGGCGATACTAGCCGGCGCGGGGCTGGAAGGCCTTAGTGGATGGGAAGGGCGGCAGGAATTTTTTCAGGAAGCAATCCGGCTTAAAGATAGTGCCAAGCGCGACGACCCGCACTGGCTGGCGATCCAGTTCATGAAAAGCCAGAATGTCGATCCGGTTGCCGCAGCCTATTTGCTCAGGACTTTCTCTGATTTGGAACTAGAGGCCTTGGCGGTTATAGACACGCCCACATTGGTGCTCTGCGGATCGGAAGATCGTGATAATGGGGATCCGGTGAAACTGGCTGGACTATTGTCTGGGGGGAGGTATGTCGCGATCCCCGGAACCCATATGAGTAGTGTCACCAACGCGGAACTAGGTCAGGAAATGCTGCGCTTTCTGGCCGGATAGGAGGAACCATGCCGAATCTGTATAGCTGGCGCAATTTCTGGATATTCTGGGGTGGTGGTCTAGCGCTGTTTCTCTATTTGATAATTTCCGGCGGGGCACTGGAGACCATCGTAGCCCCCAATGGCATCCTCGACCACCAAAGCGCTGCGACGGCGGAAAGGGTGAACGCGATCCAGCAGAGCTGGTCCGATGCAGGGGTGCTGGAACTCGCCCGATGGGGCATGATCGTCGACCTTTTTTTCATTACCCTATATATGTCGGGCGGCATCATCGGCGGACGGCTGATCTGGCAGCGAGCGAAATCGCCCACGTTAAAAAAAATCGGCCTGCTATGCGTGCTGTCTTATTTCTTCTTTGGCCTGTCCGATTATGTCGAAACCATCTGTCAGCTGGTCCAGCTCGTCTGCGAACAGGGTAGCGATATATTCGCGGGAACAGCGGTTATGGCCCTACCGGTAAAAATCATCACCTGGTTTGTCGGCACCGTTGCCATGATCACCGCGCTTATATGGAGATGGAGCGAAATCCGGACTTGATCGGCAGTAGATAAAGTTTCAATTTGAACCAAAATCACAATAGTTGAGAGTGACAATATGAAAACTTCCGCTTCGAAGGCCGGCAAAGGCTTCTGCTCCTCGCTCGGCTTTGCCCGCTTCCCAAAACCTTCCGGCAAAGATCCCTGATCACCAAGCCAGTGACCGCGAAGTAATCTGCCGCGACGGTGTCTGAGATATCGACAGCAAGAATAATGTCCGGATCAAGATGTGCATCAAGTTAAATGGTGACGATTTTACAACCATCCACCACGAGCTTGGCCACAATTATTATCTGCCCGCCTATAACAAGTACAGCTATCTACATGAAGCGATTGGCGATGCGATCGCCGTGGCGATCACGCCGGAATATCCGGGACAGATCGGCTTGGTCGATGCCGACAAGATGCCCAGCGCGGACAAGGATATCGGCCTGTTGCTGCGTCAGGCGATGGATTAGGTGGCGTTTCCGCCCTTTAGCCTGTTGGCCGACAAATGGCGCTGGGGTGTTTTATAGGGTAACATCAATCAAGCCGACTATTCGACCGCATGGCCTGAAGTTGCAACATCAGGGTGTCACACCACGGGTTGAGCGGTCCGCCGATGCTTTTGACCCGGAAGCAAAATATCACATTCCGGGCAACACGCTTTATTCCAGCTATTTCCTCGTCCGAATACTGTAATTCTAATTCTACAAGGCTGCCTGCGATGCCGCCAGATGGAAGGGGCCGCTGCACCGCTGTTCCTTTTGCGGCAACAAGCAAGTCGGAGCGAAGCTCAACGCGATGCTCGAAATGGCGGCTTCCAAGGCCTGGCCCGATGCGCTTGAAGCTTTTATCGGAACGCGGGCAATGGATGAATCGGCCATAATTAGCTATTTAGCGCCGCTGATGGACTGGTTGAAGTAAGAGAGTGAGGGCAAGCCTGCGCACGGTAGCCACTAAAAATCCGGCGGAAAACTTAGCTTCCGCCGAATTTTATTGTTTGAATTCGATTTAAAGCTGGTCGAGCATATATTCCGCAGCACTGACCTTGAAATCGCCCGGTGCTTCGACGTTCAGTTCTTCAACGACGCCGTCATTGATAATCATCGAGAAACGCTGGCCACGTGTTCCGAGGCCAAAGCCGGATCCATCCATGGTCAGGCCAACTGCCTGAGCAAATTCGCCATTGCCGTCAGCCAGCATGGTTACATCTTCCGAACCCGATGCATCGTTCCATGCACCCATTACGAACGCGTCATTGACAGCGGTGCAGGCAATTTCATCAACGCCTTTGGCCTTGAGTTCGGCGGCTTTTTCGACATAGCCGGGGAGATGTTTCGCTGAGCAGGTCGGTGTGAAAGCGCCGGGAACGGAAAAGAGCGCCACTTTCTTGCCGGCGAAATATTCGCTGGAACTGACTTGCTCGGGGCCTGCTGCGGTCGCCTTGACCAGTTTTACTTCGGGAATTTTGTCGCCTTTGTTAATCATATCTTACTCCTGGTTTTGATTGGGCTGTGAACGAATGCCTCTGTAGCTGATAGTGGTGACGGGTAGATGAAATTGCAAGCTGGCAAACCTGCCAGGGACAAGACTAGTGAAATTTGCCATGGGCAGTTGATATTTGCATTGCTATGCTGACGACTATGCAGGATCCTATTTTTTTCTCCGGACAATTTCTCTTGGCCACGCCAGGAATGGCGGACCCCCGTTTTGCGCGATCGGTGCTGGCAATCTGTTCCCATGATGAAAATGGGGCTTTGGGCATCAACATCGGTGAAACGGTCGAGGGAGTAAGTTTTCACGATATTCTCAAACAGTTCGACATCGACACGACCGACGCGCCCGATTGCGACGTATTTCTTGGCGGCCCGATGGAAACGCAGCGCGGCTTCATTATCCACAGTCTCGATATCAACATGTCGGATACGCTCCAGGTCAGGGACTGCTGGGGACTCAGCAGCTCGATCGATATGCTGGGCGCTATTGCCCAGGGCCGCGGTCCGGCAAAATGGATTATTGCCCTCGGCTATTCCGGATGGGGCGAAGGACAGCTGGAAAGCGAATTGACCCAGAATGGCTGGACAATCGCTAAAGGGTCTCCAGACTGGTTGTACGCAACCGGGACCGCCGACAAATGGCTGATGGCTTGGGAAGCCCTGGGTATCGATCCAACGATGTTGTCCAGCGGATTTGGCAGCGCCTGACCTTCTGATTGTTTCGCCCTGTGGTTAGCCAGACTCACAAAATTTCAAATATAAAGACATCTTTATATTTGCTTCCAAGTCCACAAGCCGCTAATGAAAACCGATGTTGTCGCACCGAATTTCCCGTGCGGCATTTCGTTTTTCAAGGAGATATAAAGTGGCCACCGCAGCGGATACCGCAACCCAAGATTATGTTATCAAGGACATTTCCCTCGCCGATTTCGGTCGGAAAGAAATTGAAATAGCTGAAACCGAAATGCCGGGTCTGATGGCTTTGCGGGAAGAATTTGGGGCAGACAAGCCTTTGAAAGGTGCTCGAATCACTGGTTCGCTGCACATGACCATTCAAACGGCGGTGTTGATTGAAACTTTGCTAGATCTTGGCGCGGAAGTGCGTTGGGCATCCTGCAATATTTTCTCGACACAAGACCATGCCGCAGCGGCTATCGCAGCTGGTGGAACCCCGGTTTTCGCAACTAAGGGCGAAACTCTTGAAGAATATTGGTCTTATGTTGAGCGTATTTTTGACTGGGGCACTGACGAAACCTGCAATCTGATCCTGGACGATGGCGGAGATGCCACCATGTTCGCACTTTGGGGTGCTCGGGTTGAAGCTGGCGAAGAATTGTTCAAGCCAGAAAATGACGAAGAAGAAGTCTTCGTAGCGACCTTGACCCGCTTTTTGGCAGAACGCCCTGGTTACCTGACCAAGACTGTTGCGAGCATCAAAGGCGTTTCGGAAGAAACCACCACTGGTGTTCATCGTCTTTACGAACTGGCCAAAATTGGCAAGCTTCCTTTCCCTGCGATCAACGTCAACGACAGTGTGACCAAGTCCAAATTTGACAATCTCTACGGTTGTAAAGAGTCATTGGTTGACGCGATTCGTCGTGCAACAGACGTCATGCTGGCCGGTAAAGTCGCAGCTGTCGCAGGCTTCGGCGATGTCGGTAAAGGTTCGGCACAATCGCTCCGCAACGGCGGCGCACGAGTGCTGGTAACGGAAATCGATCCCATTTGCGCGCTTCAGGCGGCAATGGAAGGCTTTGAAGTTGTGACGATGGATGAGGCCACGAAACGGGCTGACATTTTCGTGACCACCACCGGCAACAAAGACGTTATCACCGTTGATCACATGCGGGCGATGAAGGATCGGGCGATCGTTTGTAACATCGGTCACTTTGACAGTGAAATTCAGATCAGCGGTCTCAAAAACATGCAATGGACCGAAATCAAGCCGCAGGTCGATGAAGTGAAATTCCCGGATGGAAAGAAGCTGATCGTTCTGGCGCAAGGCCGTCTGGTGAACCTGGGTTGTGCGACCGGTCACCCGAGCTTTGTCATGTCGGCAAGCTTCACCAATCAGGTGTTGGCGCAGATAGAATTGTGGCTGCGTCCCGAGCAATATGAGAATGATGTCTATGTTCTGCCGAAGCATCTCGACGAGAAAGTTGCCGAACTGCATCTGGCCAAGCTCGGCGTGAAACTGGAAAAACTAACCCAGGAACAGGCTGACTATATCGGCGTTCCGACTGAAGGCCCGTTCAAGCCAGACCATTATCGCTACTAAGCAAGCAAATATTATGAAATGGGAAGCCGGGGAGTGCGCATAGCATTGCCCGGCTTTTTATATTCAGCGGAAAGTGAACTGGGTTTTGCGCCCATCCGGATTGCCGGGAAAGCGCGGCCACAGATTTTGTGACAATGCACGAGCGCTGACCGACTGGATACCCGCCTGTTTCTCGTACATCCAATAGTTGCGCAGGATGATCGAGACATATCCGCGGGTCTCGACATAAGGAATGCTCTCCATGAACAGCAGCGGATCGTCATTGTCTTTTATTTCCGTGTTCCAACGTTGCACGGCGCCGGGTCCAGCATTATAGGCCGCAGCAACCTTTGGCAGTTTGCCGCCGGTGATTGATGATTTTCCGAGATATTCGAGATAGGACTGACCATATTCCAAATTGGTCGAGGGCCGAAAAAGATCGGATTCGATGAAATTCAAACCATTGGCCTTGGCGATATCCCCGGCTGTTCCCGGACGCACCTGCATCAATCCGATGGCAT
>JABMNS010000019.1 GCA_013204445.1 Sphingomonadales bacterium | reverse complement strand
GCATTCTGGCGGGCGCAAGCGGCTGGGGAGTTACCGAAACCGCGATTGCAGCGACAGCGGATTACGCGGCATTCCGGGCGGCGGTGGTGCGTTTCATGACAGCGAACGCGGCAAGCGGGCCGGGTGCAGTCAACCTTCTGGTTCGCCCTGAAATCTTCGACGGGATGGACGGCACGGTTTTGACCGGGACGGCTTCGACGGAATGGGATCGTCTGGTTGCAAAGGTCGGCAAGGTTATCATGTCGAGCAATGCGCTGGCGGCTCCGACAGGTACGCCCTTAGCCTCAACCGCCATTATGACAACCAATGCGGGCGGTGTTGCGCCGATTTTTGTCGGGACATGGGGGGCGGTGGATCTGATCCGCGATCCATTCTCTGACGCACAATCGGGCGGGCTTCGACTGACGGCGCTAACGACAATGGACGTTACCATTTCGCGGGCGGTCCAGATCGAAATCCTGACTGGTCTGCAATAATGCTGTTTGGCGGACACAGTGGCGGGCTGGAACTTCGCCAAAACAACGGGGGGGCGGTCGCATTGCGCGGGCGCTTCCCCTATGGAAAACGGGCGGTCTTGTCAGACGGTGGCAAAACAGGCCGTCCGCAAAAAGAGGAAATCGCGGCGAACGCCTTTGCTTTCAGAGTGAACGATCCAAAAGAGGATATTCATTTTCTGGTGGGGCATTCTTATGATCGACCTTTGGCAAGCCGTGGCGCGGGAACTCTGGACATTCAAGACACGGCAGAGGCGCTGATCTTTGAAGCGACAATCGCCCCAGAAATGCAGGATGTTTCCTATGTCAGAGATTTTCTCGGCGGCTTGGCTGCGGGTCTTATCATGGGTCTATCGCCGGGGTTTCGCATTCCGCCAAAGCGGGCGGTCGCCAATGCTGAATCAGTTGCAGACGAAGGCCACGATCCAGCGAACGGAATGCACAATGCGATCATTCGCACGATCCACCATGCCCTGCTGTACGAACTTTCTGCGGTGACGCGCCCAGCTTATTCCGACGCGCAAATTGAAGCTCGGAACTGGACACCGGAACCAGAATGGGTCGGCACTTCAAAATCTACAACCTTGAACCGATGGAGGCTTTGACATGGCAACGACGCTTAAGCAAATTGAGGCAAGCCCTGCGAACTATCCAGATGCACCGGCGGGCCTGTCTGCGGCAGCGGCGGCGCTGGATGCGGACATTATCTGGCAGCGGATTGAAAGCTATATCGCACATCGCTGGACAGATCGGGAAGTGATCTGGACGGTCGAAGGTTCTGGCGATTGGTCAGCATCTTTAACACCGGCAACCGTCACGGCGGTTGAAATCTGGCAGGATAATACCTGGGCGGCGACAACGCCTGACGCTTCCTTTTTGGGCGGCTTTGACCTGCCGTCTGAGGGGCCTTATCGGATCACCGCAGACGTTGGGTCCGGCACCCCGCCAGCGGGCGTTTTGGAGGCGTTCCGGCGTTTGGCTGAATACATGGCAGACGCGACAGGCGGACCTTCCGGAGCGGCTTCACAAAACACGTCAATCGGTCCGATTACAACAAGCTATGACCGCAACCCGGCTTGGCTCGCCAAAGCAATGCAACTCAGCGGCGCAGGCGATTTGCTGCGCCCATATCGGAGGGCTTAACAATGTGGCCATTCAAGAAAAAAAATGAGGTTGAAACCCGTTCGGCAACATCAGGCTTCACGGCAGAACTGATTGCCGCGCGGGAAAGTTATATCAGCGGGCGGCGGGGAATTGGCGAACTTACGGCGACTGTTCAAAGCTGTGTAAGCCTCTGGGAAGGCGGTCTTAGCCTTGCAGATGTGACCGGCACTGACTTGCTGGACCGGCAATCCTTGGCCATGTGTGGCCGTTCTATGGCTTTGCGCGGCGAAGCTGTATTTCTCATCACCGAAGGCGGGCTTGTTGCTTGCTCAGATTGGGATTTGCGGAGCTTCAACGGCAAGCCGACAGCGTATCGGCTGACGATTGCGGACACTGGCGGCGGGCGCAATGAAACAGCACTCGCAGGCGAAGTTCTGCATTTTCGCACCGGGCAAGATGTGTCGGCACCTTACTACGGGTCGGCACCGCTCAAGCGGGCGCAACTCACGGCGGGGCTATTGCAAGCAATCGAAATTGCATTGTCTGAGGTATATGACACAGCACCTATCGGTTCGCAGATCGTGCCGTTCCCTGAAAGCAAGGAAACCGACATGGAATCCTTGGCGCGGGGGTTCAGAGGCAATCGGGGCAAGGTTGTGTTGCGGGAGTCGGTTCAGGTCGCGGCGGCTGGCGGGCCTGCCCCACAAACCGACTGGAAACCCTATGACGTCACACCGGACCTATCGAAGGCAATGACCAAGGAGAGCCTTGATGCGGCACGCGGGGCAATCTGCATGGTGTTCGGGGTTCTGCCGGGGCTGGTCAATCCGGCGACAACCGGGCCGATGGTGCGGGAAGCGCAGCGCCATTTAGCGCAATGGATGCTGCAACCAATTGCGGCGGGGATAGCTGAGGAATGCAGCCGGAAACTTGGCGAACAAATTAGCCTAGATGTGATGCGGCCATTGCAGGCTTTTGACGCTGGCGGTCGGGCGCGGGCTATGTCGGCAATCGTGCAAACAATGGCATTGGCAAAAGAGGCCGGTGTTGATCCGGCTCAAGCGCTGGCGTTGGTCAATTGGGAATAAGAGGAAAAAATATGGAACCAAAAGCTGTTGAAATGACAATTCACGTTGATCCGCGCCACATCGGTGGGGGCCGCAGTATTCTTGCCGAGTTTAAGTTGCTCTGGGAGCCGTTCAGGATTGAAGGTTGCAAACTTATCCAGACGGTTGATGGCTATGACGTATTGATGCCAAGCCGTGCCGTGCGGATCAATCAAGGCGGAAGAGCCTTGGTGGTCGATGCTGCGGTTAAGGTGTTTGAAGGGACGAAGGGATAGGCGAGTTGACGGCCGCGCAAGGTGATGTGGGGATGTTGATCACAGCGGGGTTCCTTCTATTTCGTTTCTGTGTATCCCACAGTCTTCCAAAGCAGATCACGTGCTTTGTCCCAAATATACCCTTCACTAGAGCCACTAGTTTTATCTAAAACACGATATAGCTTGTTTATCGCAGCCTCGCGATCACCAATTTTTAGAAGACACTCAGCCTCCATCACCCAAAATTCATTTCTTTTATAAATCAGCGCATTAGAAGTATTTTCTGCTTTTACTAATTGTTCAAATCTAGTCCTATTTTCGCGCATGATATCAGCTTTGTCGTCACGGCTTGCATCATAATACGGCGCCACGCCTTGTTTAATAATATTTGCCATTTTGTTTGCGCCGATGGAATATTTCATAATAAGGGGAAGTGCCTCGTCACAATCTCCCGATTCAAATGTTGTCCTTGCCATATCTTCTTGATCCGCCAGTTCATAGAACATAGGGAATCCCGTCCCTTCCTCTACAACCTGATACCGAGACATGTCGGTTTCGTCACTAGTTTGGGCTTGGATCGGCGATGGTAATGCCATCCAAAAAACAAACAATAAGGTGGTTGGCTTATATCCAATTTTCATTGATCTCTCCAGAGCGTGAACTTGCTATAAACGCGGCAGTAGTCAAATGGTTAAGCGTATTTTTGGATTGCGGCAAATGGTTTTTCGGGCCGGGACTATCCCGGCCCCGGCCCCTTGACGCCGCGCCCCGCCTGAAAGGATGGAGTGCAGAGCCGCGCCTTGTCGGGGTCTACCCTGTCAACGCCGGACTAAAACCGCACCAAACGCCGAAGCAAAAGTACGCCACTTTGTTAGATATAGGTTTGTCCATAGTCACGAACAGCGGAGCGCCCCCCAAATAGCTACGAAGCTTTGCGGGGCTGTGGTCAGACCGGGCGCGGCGTTTGTCATTCAGGGTTTCTGAAGTACAAAGACTGTTAATCCAACACCTGAAACGGCGCACCTGCGAGCTGAAAACCGTGCGAGTTGATGCGGGGATGTCGGCTGAGGGGCAAATAGATTCAGAGCAAGGCAGCCGGGAGAACGAGCATTTCAATAATTTTGTTATTGACGGTGTAGTGGCTCCACGGTATAAGCGGTGGAGTAACCACACGGAAGCCATGATGTCGATAAACCAAAAAAATCGAAGCCCTAAAGAAATGGAGATTCTTTGTGGGTTTGGCCCTGCGATGCTTAAGGAATGGCGACGTCTGAAACTTCTTGACCATATTGGCGAAGTTCTAAGCAACGGCCATTGGAAGTATTCTGTGCGCGAGGCCGTCATTCTGTCGCTTTGCAATTCTTTTCGTTTGGCAGGATTGCCCGGTCATGTGGCAATTAAAGTAGCATCCGACATTGTCGAAGACGTTCTGAAAACGGTTGGGTTTTATGGGGTAAACACAAAGCCAAATTTTAGTTTGATCGCCATTTGGAACGAGGATGCGACGCCCGACGGGTCGAAAAATCTTCTTCCTCGCTATTATCCTTGGGATTGCTATGAGGCAAATGATTGGCAGGAAATATATCATTTCATTAAAGCCCCGGCGCCGATAGTTGCGGACCTTCACAAATTGAGCACTGCTTTCTCGAAATCACTTGTTGCGGCGCTGCGCGATGAAATGGCGGGGGTGAAGCATTAATGGCTAACCCAAGCCCCCAAACTATTGCCCGCAAAACAATGACCGCACTCATGCGTGAGGCGCGTTTGGCTGGGTGGGCACGTGTTAAGGGCGAGATCAAGCCTGACGGTAGCGTGACTGTAGATGCGGGCATGAATAGCACCGACTACGCCGACGATTTTCTCAATTCCGATTTGAGGATGGGCAAATGACAAAGAACGAACTGCCAAAATATGTATACCGAGATCGAGGCTATATCCGCTTCATTCGCAGGTCCCGCGATCAATCTGTGATGATGAAAGAGAAACTTAATACTCCTGAATTTTGGGAACATTACAATATTTTACTAAAGGGCCGCGAGCCGATTTCGTCCAAGCGCAACTTTGAAGCACTAATTCTGAGTTATTTTGAAAGTAATGCGTACAAGAAATTGAAGCCCCGCACGAAACAGGACTATCGCAAATACATCGGCCATATTCGTACAATCTGGGGAGCGAAAGACCCTCAGAGAATTGAGACGCACCACATCTATGAATTGCACCGCGCCAACGCTGAGCACTGGCGGCAAGCTAACTACTTGGTGCAGGTTATGGTGGTTCTAATGAAACATGCCCGCTTGATAGGATATCTCAAGAAAGAGCATGGGAACCCGGCTAAGGGCGTCCCCCTGTTCAAGCAAGAGAGCGATGGCTGGTTGCCTTGGCCTGACGAAGTGCGGGCAGAATTTGAGAAGGTTGCCACGCCACGAGCATTATTAGTTTACGAACTGTCCGTCGGCCTAGGCCAAAGGATAGGGGACACAATCAAGATACGCTGGGGCGATATCAAAGACGGAGCCTATGACTTTAAACAAGGCAAGACCGACAAACCTCTTTGGGTACCATTGACGGATCGGCTCAAGGCTCATTTGACGACAGTCGAGAAAAAGGGCCTCAATGTCATTACCGACGAGAACGGTCGCCCTGTGCAATATCGTACGATTGCAGAAGAGATGCGCAAAGTAAAAGCCTCAATGGAACATCCCGACGCGAAAACTTATGTCACGCATGGACTACGCAAGAATGCGACAATGGAACTTTACCGAGCCGGATGCGACGACGAGATGGTGAAAGCCGTCACGGGTCACTCTGGCGTTGAGATGCTGAAAAAATATGGAGGAAAGGTTCGCCAACGCGCATTGGCAATGCGGGCGCAGGATGCGCGAAACCGCTTTGAACAGAACAAGAAGGAAACGTGAATGTTTCAACGCATGTTTCAAAACTCAGACGCAAGGAGCGTAGTTATGACGCAAGTTATTGAAAAGATTGGAGGCGAGTATGAGATTCGAACTCATGAACACGGATTAGCAATCCGCTGCGTAACCACTCCGCCACCTCGCCAAGCTCCCGTAATCTAAAAGTAATATTGGGTG
>JABMNS010000138.1 GCA_013204445.1 Sphingomonadales bacterium | reverse complement strand
CGGATATCTTTGACCACCCGCTCCGCGGGGGCTTTTGAGTGTTTTGGTTTCATTTCCGTTCCTTACAGTCACTGCAATGAAACCAAAACACTCACTTATTTTATGCAGCCAATCTGTCTATTGAATGCTGACGGGGGACACCATGAAGTCCCGCCTCTCGAGCTCTGTCCTGCCAGTTATGCCTGAAAGAATGGAGGCCAAGTCTGCGGCCCTTTACCTCTCGATCCTTGAGGAGCCGTGTAAACCAATCAGAAAATGCATCTCCCCATTGCCCCCTTGCGTCAGCATCTTGGCCAGCAAATAGCTTCTCATCGGAACTGGCCCTGCGTTCTTCCACGTACCGTACGAAGCCCATGCGGATCAGCTCGGGATGAACAGGTATTGTCCTTCTGGCATTGCTGGTCTTGAGTCTCTTGCTTCCCCCAGGGCGCACCAGGATGGCCGCAAGGCCCTCAATGGTCGTTACGTCAGCTACATCGAGCTGAGCGATCTCTCCTCGCCTAAAGCCATGATACAGCGCCAATAGAGGACCCCAGAAGTGGAGTGGCTTACCCTTGGGACTTTCGTCACGAAGCTTCCAAGGAGCGGCGCCAAAGAGCACTTTCAGTTGCTCCATCGTGAAGGGGTCCCGCTTGTCCGATTCCGAAATGGGATCGACTACAGACATTCTTTCTACCGGATTGGTGGTCATCCATTGTTCTCGCACCGCCCAGCCAAAGATCGAACTAATAAAGCCCATATAGCTTCCATTGATCGTCTTGGGAGAGATAGTAGTCAGACCAAGTTTCCGACCCTTTTTAATTGCATCAAGTATCGGAAGCCCTTCGAGCGCTTTAATCTTACCCAGCCCGAGTGGGAGATTTACAACTGCCTCAAAAACCCTTTTGCCTTCATCACGATTGATAGTCATGAGGTCCCGCCGCTCACCCAGCACACCTCTCAGAAGCCTCCACACGGGCTCATAAGCAGCCTGGGTTGATGGTGCGAGCTTGCTTACCTTGTCGGTCTTATAGGCTTCTAAGAGCTCACCTAAAGTGTGCTTGGGGCCATCATCGGGCTTGTCCAGAAAGCCCGCAAAAGCCGGATCGGAAGGACGGTAGGAATAGTCACCAACAAGCAGTGACCGTTCCATCAGATGCAGTTCTCGCTTAGCTCGCAAGAGCATTTTGCAAAGCATCCGATAAGCGGGGTTTGGGCCTCCAATAGCTAGGCCTTCCTCGGCTAACAGTGCTTTAGCAACCGGCGCGATGCTTGAGTTATCATTCTCGGCGAGCGCTTGGCGAACTTCGGCTTCCTGCTCACCTGTCTGCTCTAATGCCTCGTCAATATCAAAGCCGTCGCTGGAAGCTTCTTCAACGTTCTTGGAACGCCTCGCTACCTCCTCCCGGAACCATCGGGCAGCCAAAGACTGCACGTCAAACTCGCTGAGTCGAACTGGTTGGATGGCATCCAATTCTCGACGCGCTTCATCTACCTCTGCGAAGTATCTCCTCTCAGCTTCAGGACGACGCCTTTGAGCAACCTCAAGTGAATCTGTGCGGAGAGAAACGCGGAATGGCGCTCTACCGAGGAGCCCCCAGAGATCTTTGGGGAACGCCCGGTTGAAATACCAACGCCCTTTACGGTTCAGGAGATTCGTTTTTGTTGCCATTTCCATAGCTCCGTATGTGCCAACGTTATGTGACAGTCGTCAATGGAAACTACAGAAATATAAGGATTTTAAAGCGTTAAGCGCTACTGGTGCCCAGAAGAGGACTCGAACCTCCACATCCTTGCGAATACTAGCACCTGAAGCTAGCGCGTCTACCAATTCCGCCATCTGGGCCCATACAAGCGGTAATCATATCAATACCGCCAGACAGAGGCGGCCGATTAGCCGTTTGCTGCTTCTGCTGTCAATGATTCATATCGACAAAGCGACAGCGTCCCGGGCGGGTTCCCGGAGCGGAACGCCGAAGCGCAGCGCGGCGGCTGAAAAAATGCTGGCCTGCGGTCGGAATCGACTGTTGCTTCGCCCGCCGGGCTGGGGCAGAGGCTAAGCGGAAACCAAGGCACGGGTGAAAGATGGACATGGATCTCGACGGACAATTGATTTGCATATTTGGTGGCGGCGGTTTTCTCGGCCGCTATATTGCCGAGAGCTTGCTGGAGCGCGGCGCGCGCCTGCGCATTGCCGAGCGCAATATCAAGAATGCGATGCATATCAAGCCGCTCAGCAATTTGGGGCAGACGCAATTTGTCAGCGCCGATGTGACCAAGGCGGAGAGTGTTGCTCGCGCGGTCAATGGCTGCGACGGCGTGATCAATCTGGTCGGTATCCTGAATGGCAATTTTGAACGCGTGCATGTCGAAGGCGCGCGTAATGTTGCCGCAGCAGCCGCGGCGGCCGGTTGCCGCTCGTTGCTCCACCTGTCGGCGATTGGCGCCGACAGCGCCTCCCCTGCGCGCTATGGCCGTAGCAAGGGCGACGGCGAACAGGCGGTTTTGCAAGCCTTCCCCGATGCCATCATTCTCAGGCCGTCGATTGTTTTTGGCCGGGAGGACCAGTTTATCAATCGCTTTGCCGCGATGATTGCGATGCTGCCGGTGGTGCCGGTGATCGGCAGCGCGACGAAATTCCAGCCGATCTTCGTCGGCGATGTTGCCGATGTCGCGGCCCAGGCGCTGAGCGATCCGGACCTTTACGCCGGCCAGATATATGAGCTGGGCGGCCCGGAAATCATCAGCATGGGCGATCTCAACCGACGGATTGCCAAATTGACCAGACGTGACCGGACCTTTGTCGATGTCCCGGATTTCGCCGCCAAGATGATGGCAAGTCTGCTGGGTCCGTTGCCTGGTGCACCGATCACCGCCGACCAGTATAAGATGCTTCAGAATGACAATATCGTGGCACCCGGCGCCAAGGGACTGGACGCCTTCGGTGTAGCACCGACCCCGCTCGCGGCGGTTGCGGCGGGCTGGATGGAGAAATACACCGCCCACGGTCGCTTTGGCGCCCGCGCCAAGCCGAGCTAGACGCCGCGAGAACAAGCCGCGATTAGAGAAAGGCCGGGCTAGAAAAAAGCGAGCAGCGCAATGCCCATCGCCACCCGGTAGATCACAAAGACCATCATTGATGCCTTGCGCAAAAATTGCATCAGAAACGTCATCGTCGCCAGCGCCGCGAAAAAGGTCAGCACGCCGGTGATCAGCGCTTCCTTCAGCAGCTCGCTGCTGGCTCCCATTAGATCGGGAATGATCAGCACGCCGGCACCGGCAACAGCGGGTATCGACAGCAGGAATGAAAAACGCGCCGCCTCTACCCTTGTATAGCCGAGGAAGCGGGCCGCTGTCATCGTCACACCGGAGCGGCTGGTGCCCGGGATCAAGGCCATGGCCTGCGCGAGCCCGACAATGATACCGTCTTTCAGCGTCAGATCCTCGAAGGATTTGACTTGCCGTCCGAACCGGTCGGCGATGCCCAGCAAAATGCCATAGACTATGAGGTTGATGGCAATCAGGGTGGTGCTGCGGAAACCGTCCAGATAGCCCCCGGTCTTCAGGAACAGCCCGACGATGACGGCAGGAATGGTACCGATGATGATCCACCAGAACAGTCGCCGTTCGGCGGCGGCCTGGCCGATCCCGACCGACGCAAGGCCACCCCGGCCCAGCGCCCAGACATCGCGGAAAAAATAAGTAATGATTGCGAGCAGCGAGCCGACATGGACAGCAATGTCGATCATCGGCCCCTGATCTGCGTAACCGGTAAACACCGGCAGCAGGATCAAATGACCCGAAGAGGATATCGGCAGAAATTCGGTGACGCCCTGCACGATCGCGAGGAGCAGCATTTGAATGAAGGTCATGGACAGCCTGTATTATGGTTTCACGCGCAATAGCGTTTCGCAAAGCGGTTGTCGTGAGCAAAATATAGGGCCGATACGGTATATATAAACTGATGCCTACTCGACTCCAAGGCTGTTTGGCGTAACATTCCCCATAATAATGACAGACTTACTGTCCTATGCTGTAATTTGTGCGTGACTCTCGGCCCATTTTTATCTATTTTCTCTCTCCTGCCCGCACAGCAGGGCGATAGATCATAATCTTTAGTAGCAGGAAATGAGCATCTGGCATGGCAACAAGCCCGCAGAAATTGGAAATGCTGAAATTCGTCGAGGAAGGCCAAGCCTATCCCGAAAAGCGCGCGCCCAGCCTACGCACTGAAGATTTTCAGGAAATCGCCGATAAATATGCGCCGGACAAGGCCGCCGAGCAATCCGCGCGCTGCTCGCAATGCGGCGTGCCTTATTGTTCGGTCCATTGCCCGTTGCACAATCATATTCCCGACTGGCTCCGCCTGACCGCCGAAGGCCGACTGCGCGAGGCCTATGAAATGTCCAACCTGACATCGACCATGCCGGAAATCTGTGGCCGCATCTGCCCGCAAGACCGTTTGTGCGAAGGCAATTGCGTGATCGAATTTTCCGGCCATGGCGCGGTCACCATCGGTGCGGTGGAAAAATATATCACCGACACGGCCTGGGAAGAAGGCTGGGTCGAACCGCTCCAGCCGGGTCGGCCCAAAGACCAGTCGGTCGGCATCATTGGTGCAGGGCCAGCCGGCCTGACCGCAGCCGAATATCTGCGGGTCGCAGGTTACGAGGTACATGTTTATGACCGCCACGACCGCGCCGGCGGATTGCTGACCTATGGCATCCCGTCCTTCAAGCTCGAAAAGCACGTCATCATGCGCCGGGTCCAGCGGCTGAAGGATGGTGGCATCCACTTCCACGAAAATTTCGAAGTCGGCAGAGACGCGACCCTCGATCAACTCAGCAGCAAGCATGACGCGATGCTGATCGCGACCGGCGTTTACCGAGCGCGCGCTATCCAGATGCCGGGTGTCGGAGCGCCGGGTGTCGAGGAAGCACTCGATTTTCTGATCGCGTCGAACCGCAAGAGTTTTGGCGATGGCGTACCTGATTTCGACAATGGCCGGCTCAATGCCGAGGACAAGCATGTCGTCGTCATCGGCGGCGGTGACACCGCAATGGAT
>JABMNS010000137.1 GCA_013204445.1 Sphingomonadales bacterium | reverse complement strand
GCGGTGCACGCGCAAATGTATATCATGGGCACGATGTTGCGCCATGGATCGGACGAACAGAAAGCCCAATATCTGCCAAAGATCGCCACAGGTGAACTGCGCCTGCAGGCCTTTGGCGTGACCGAACCGACCAGCGGCACCGATACGCTGGCGCTCAAGACCGTCGCCAAGCGCGACGGCGATGATTATGTCATCAACGGCCAGAAATTATGGACCAGCCGGGCCGAGCATAGTGACCTGATGCTGCTGCTCGCGCGCACGACCCCGCGCGACGAGGTGGCCAAGCGCACCGACGGCCTGTCGGTCTTTCTCGTCGACATGAATGCGGCGCTGGGCAACGGACTGACCATCCGGCCGATCGAAACGATGATGAACCACAGCACCACCGAATTGTTCTTCGATAATATGCGCGTCCCCGCTGCCAATCTGATTGGCGAGGAAGGCAATGGCTTTCGCTATATCCTTTCCGGCATGAACGCCGAGCGGCTGCTGATTGCGGCGGAATGTATCGGCGATGCCAAATGGTTCATCGAAAAAGCCACCGCTTATGCCAAGGAGCGGGTCTTGTTCGGTCGCCCGATCGGCCAGAATCAGGGCGTGCAATTTCCGATTGCCCGCGCCTATGCGCAAATGCGCGCCGCCGAACTGCTGGTCCACGAGGGCCTGCGCAAATATGAAGCGGGCGAAAATTGCGGCGAGGAAGCCAATATGGCCAAGATGCTGGCCGCCGATGCCAGCTGGGCCGCCGGAGAAGCCTGCGTCCAGACCCATGGCGGCTTCGGCTTTGCGGCGGAATATGATGTCGAGCGCAAATTTCGCGAGACAAGGCTCTACCAGGTCGCTCCGATCAGCACCAATATGATCCTATCCTATGTCGCCGAACATGTGCTGGGTCTGCCGAGGAGCTATTGATGGCTGATTGGGCAGACTGGATCGGCAAGAGCGAGACACGCAGCGACCTCATAACGCCGGGCCTGCTGCACCGCTTTTGCGCGACCATCGACCGCCCGGTCACTGACGACATTCCACAGGGGCTGCACTGGTGTCTCTGTCTGCCCGATGCTCCGACGGCTGAACTGGGAGCAGACGGCCATCCCGCAAAAGGTGGTTTCCTGCCGCCGATCCCCCTGCCCCGCCGGATGTGGGCGTCGAGCAGCGTCTCTTTTGAACAGCCGCTGCAATTGGGTGATGAAGTATCCCGCGTGTCCACTATCGCCTCAATCGAAGAGAAGTCCGGAAAATCCGGCGATCTGGTATTTGTTGCCGTCGACCAAGAAACGCGCGTTGGTGAGCAGGTAGCGATAAGGGAAAGACAGAATATCGTCTATCGCGAGCCGGCCCCGAGCGCAGCACCTGCCAAGCCGGTCAGCACCAGGCCAGCGGACCTGAGCGGCTGGGACTGGCAACAGAAAATCATGCCGTCCGAGCCGTTGCTGTTCCGCTATTCGGCGCTGACCTTCAACAGCCACCGAATCCATTATGACAAGCCCTATGCGGTGCAGGAGGAAGGCTATCCCGGCCTCGTCGTGCAAGGCCCGCTGATGGCGACATTATTGCTCAATCTGGCGGCAAGCGAACTTGGCGCAAACAAGCTGTCGAGCTTTTCCTTCCGGGGACAGGCGCCCGCTTTTGCCAATGCCGCGATATATCTGGTCGGCAAACAGGAGGGCGAGAATATTACGCTCGCCGTACTGGGCAATGACGGCAAGGAAATCATGACCGCGCAAGCGATGATCTAGGCGCAGCCCGTGAGAACTTTACAGCAGCGCGCTTTTTTATTTTCTGTGACCTTTGGCCCAAATCATTAAATTTTCGCGGTTTTCTCGTTATCCGCCCGGCAGCGAGTGTAACCTTTCGGCCGACGGCAAAATTCGGTCCGGTTGTTGGCGGCTGAGCGATGCCGCTTCGATTATATCCAGAATGTCAAAGAGCCTGTCCCGAATCTGGCTCAGGACCGGCTCACAGAATAAGCGATCGTGCGCGGTGTAGGAAAGCGCTTTTGCCGGTGCCGATTTAGGGGGGCGGCGACAGGGCTATTGAGTGCATTGTCTCCGAAATTCATTTAAAACTCTCCGTTCGTGCTGAGCTTGTCGAAGCATGATGGCGCGCACCCGTCCTTCGACAAGCTCAGGACGAACGGGAGAGTGCCGCGCGGTTGAAAATTTTTCGCACGAAGCCACAAAGATGCGCGTCACGCTTAGTGCCTTCTTGGCTTCGTGCGCATTTTTGGATTGGATTATCTTCGATAGACTGGCAGCTCCGCATCCAGCGCAGAAATAACCGACACCTTTGCCAGATGCCCGGAGTCCTAAGCCGTCAGGCCACCGGAGGTAAATGAATTCAGGATGACGAAGAATAGCCAAAATCGGACGCAAAAGAAAAGCCCAGCGGCTGCGGATCACGCGGCCACCGGGCTTTTCATTTTTCAGACCTGACCTAGAAGCGGTCGGCGTTCATCACCTTGGTCCAGGCTGCCGCGAAGTCGTCGACAAATTTCTGACCCGCATCATCGGAGGCATAGACCTCGGCAACGGCGCGCAATTCCGAATTTGATCCGAAAATCAGATCAACCGGGGTCGCGGTCCATACCTTATCGCCCGTGTCGCGGTCGCGGCCTTCGTATAGCCCGACGTTCGTTGCTGATTTCGCCCACTCGGTCTTCATATCGAGCAGATTGACGAAAAAGTCATTGCTGAGCTGTCCGGGATTAGCGGTAAATACGCCATTCGACGACCCGCCCGCATTCGCGTTGAGAGCCCGGAACCCGCCGACCAGCACGGTCATTTCCGGTACGGTCAGATTCAGCGCGTCGGCCTTGTCGACCAATGCTGCCGCTGGAGCGAGATCGGCACCGGAGGCATAATAGTTGCGGAAGCCGTCAGCCTTGGGTTCAAGATAGGCGAAGGATGCCGCATCGGTCTGCTCCTGGGTGGCATCGACGCGTCCGGGCGTGAACGGCAGGCTGACCTTGTGGCCAGCCTTAGTTGCTGCCTGCTCGACCGCTGCATTGCCGCCAAGCACGATCAGGTCCGCGAGTGAGACTTTCTTGCCGCCAGTGGCGCTCTTGTTG
>JABMNS010000136.1 GCA_013204445.1 Sphingomonadales bacterium | reverse complement strand
GGCCTTGGCAATATGGGCGGCTGCATGGCCGCCAATCTCTCGAAATCAGGACATGAGGTCTATGCCTTTGACCTGTCCGGCGAAGCGCTGGCAAGGGCTGGCGAGGAGGGTTGCCACCCGGTTAGCGACGCAGCTCAGGCGGTCCAGAATATGGACGCTGTGGTAACGATGCTCCCGGCCGGCACCCATGTCCGCAAGGTCTATGAATATGAAATTATCATCAATGCCAATCCCGGCACCTTGGTGATTGATTGTTCGACGATCGATGTCGACAGCGCCCGCGATGTCGCGACAATGGCCGAAACCAAGGGACTTGTGCCCTTGGATGCACCCGTATCTGGCGGCATTGCGGCGGCCAATGGCGGAACTTTGACCTTCATGGTTGGCGGCAGCGAAGAAGGCTTCAAACGTGCCGAACCGATCCTGTCCGACATGGGCAAGGCAGTGATTCATGCTGGCGGCAATGGTGCAGGGCAGGCGGCGAAAATCTGCAACAACATGCTGCTCGGCGCATCGATGATCGCGACTAGCGAGACATTCAAGTTGGCGGAGAAACTGGGCCTAGACCTGCAGACATTCTATGATATCTCCTCAAAAGCATCGGGGCAGAATTGGTCGATGACCAGCTATTGTCCGGTGCCCGGTGTCGGCCCGCAAAGCGCGGCGGATAATGACTATGAAGGCGGGTTTGCCGCCGCCTTGATGCTGAAAGATTTGCGTCTGGCGATGGAAGCTGCACAAAGCGCCGGTGCGAATGTGCCGATGGGCGCCAAAGCCGCAAAACTCTACGAACAATATGTTGAAGCACAAGGGCAGGGCGGCAAGGATTTTTCTGGCATCATCAATATGATCGAAAAGGGCTAAGCATATATGCCGCCGCTGTGGATGGTGATTTGCGGTATGTCCGGGACAATTGCCGTTATTTCGGAAATCGGCAACCGACGGCGGAGCAATCGCCGCGACATTGAAAGTGTCGGTTTCATGCCGTGGTCAACCATCACCGCTTTGGCTTTTCTGACCTTCGGTATATCCATTGCCTTCGGCCTGGGAATTCTCTCGACCGGATAAGAGGCTGATTACAGGCAGGCTTCCAGCAAGGGCTGGTCAAAGCCATATTGGCGCGCTTTTTCGAGCGTATAGGGGCGCAGACCGGCAGATACATATTCACCGATGATCTTGCCGTCAGCATCCTCGTCGAGATATTGATATTTGAATAATTCCTGGGTAACGATCACGTCCCCCTCCATCCCGATCACTTCGGTGATGTTGGTCGTACGGCGAGAACCATCGCGCAGTCGTTTCACTTGGACAATAAGGTCGACCGATTCGGCAATCTGACGGGAAATTGCCTCTTTCGGAATCTTGATGTCACCCATCAGGATCATATTTTCCATTCGGCCGAGACATTCGCGTGGACTATTGGCGTGAAGCGTACACATCGAGCCATCATGGCCGGTGTTCATGGCGGCTAAAAGGTCGAAACATTCCGCGCCACGGATCTCGCCAAGGATAATCCGGTCAGGCCGCATACGCAGAGCGTTCCTGACGAGATCGCCGATAGTGATGGCGCCTTCGCCTTCGAGGTTGGGCGGACGGGTTTCGAGCGGCAGCCAGTGTGGCTGTTGCAGACGCAGCTCGGCAGCATCCTCGATGGTCAGCACGCGTTCGCCGGGATCGATCATCTTCGACAGGGCGTTAAGCATGGTTGTTTTACCCGAACCGGTACCGCCAGAGATCACCACATTGAACCGGCAGGCGCCAGCAATCTTGAGCACGGTGCACATTTCGTCAGACATCGATCCAAAGCCCTTCATCAGGTCGAGTGTGATCGGCTTTTCAGAAAATTTACGGATCGAGATCGCGGTGCCCTTGAGGCTCAGCGGCGGAACGATCACGTTCACACGCGAACCATCTTTCAGACGGGCATCGGCCAGCGGTGTGGTCTGATCGACGCGCCGGCCAACCTGGTTGACGATCCGCTGGGCGATCTGGAAAAGATGTTCCTCATCGCGGAACTGGATCGGTGCGATTTCAAGTTTGCCCTTGATTTCAATATAGGTCTGGTCGGGACCGTTGACCATGATATCCGAGATGTCCGGATTGCTGAGCAGTTCTTCGAGCGGTCCAAAGCCGAGCAATTCGTCGACTAGCACTTTTTCCAGCGCAAATTGTTCGCGCCGGTTGAGCGTCAGCTTCAATTCGGTCAGCACTTCCATGATGATCGGGCGGAATTCCTCGGACAGTTCCTCCTTGTTCAGGGTCGCCGCGGCTTCCGGGTCGACGCGCTCGAGCAGGCGCGGGAGCACCTGTTCCTTGATCTTGTGGACAGAGGCACCAAAGCCTTCGTCCTTTCCGGAATCTTCCGCCAAGGGCTGTGAGCGCTCAGAAAGTCGCGCCATGGCCTCACTTTGTTCGGGAACTGGGGCGGGCGGCGTCTCTTGGTTGGAGAGCGGAATAGATTCAAGCGGTGGAAATTGATCGCCGCCCAGCTTGTCATCGCGAATTGCAGTTTCGGCATTTTTCTTGCCGCCGCCGGTCATTGGCTTTGCCACGCCAAAGGACTGCTTGCCGCCGCCTAGTCCACTTTTCTTGCCAAATGCGCTCATGCTGTTCTGTCCGATATATCTAATGTCACTGGATCAAGGACCTCTTTCCCTTAAAATGGTTAATAAACTGGTAAATCTGACCGATTGGGCGAGGATGACTGCTCATGCATTTTTGTGACTTGTGCAGCGCAGGGTAGCCACTAAGCCATAAAAATGGACAGGGAGCAAAATTTTGGCTGCTGATCAATCTCGCGAACGGGCAACTGCGGCAGGAGGGATCATGCTTGCGCTGGTTGCATTTGCCGGTTTCCCGCTTGGCGATGCCGTGATCAAGTCGATGGCGGGAGACTGGCCCGCGCCAGCGGTGGCCGCGCTTCGTTTTACGATCGGCGCGCTGGCTCTGGCTGTAATCCTGTTTGTGCGGGAAGGGCGTCGCGGCTTTCAGGTCAACCGGCCTTGGCTCCACATGGCGCGCGGATTTGCCCTTTTCGTTGGAACCATCAGCTTTTTCTCCGCTATCTATATCATGCCTCTGGCTGATGCGGTGGCGATATCGTTCATCAACCCGATCCTCACAGCATTATTTTCTGGCTGGTTTTTGAGAGAAAATATGCCGCCCAGGACATGGGTGGCGACGATCATTGCCTTTGGCGGGGTGCTGATCATGCTGCGTCCCAATGTCTCTGCCTTTGGTTGGGTGGCTATTTTGCCGCTGATTTCGGCTTTTGCCATGTCGACAATGCTGATCCTCAATCGCATGGTATCGACCCAGCGGTCGATTTTCGCGGCGCAATTTTACATTGCTTTCTGGGCGGCAATATTCCTGATCATTGCCACTGTGATTGGGCACTGGCTGGTCCCCGCCATGGCCGTTCCTGGGTCGCCGGATTGGGGCGTTGTCCTGCGCTGTCTGCTAGTGGCACTGACCGCCACCGGTTGTCACTTCCTGCTGTTCATGGCAACAATGCGAACGACGGCGGCAGCGATTGCTCCGATCGTCTATATCCAGCTGCTGATCGCGACGGCGATCAGCGTCTTTGTCTTTGGCGATCCGATTGACCGGACCGCAATGCTGGGAGGATTGTTAATAATTTCCAGTGGTTTGCTGCTCTGGCGCAGCGCACGACGGGCAAATACAGTGCTGGAGGCTTAGGATGTTCGGCAAACTTGCTCCAAAAGCTTGAGATGCTGATCAACACTATTTCCGATGGAATAGGCTGTCGCACATGTCCTGAGCGGTTCGGCCGATAGCGAGCAGTTGCGAGGACTTTTCCGGTTCGCAGGCTATCGGAATTTCACCTGATGACAACATTTCAGGGGTCACGTATGGATTGGAAACCGAATGAAACTTGCTCGCCGCGTACGGATAAATTTTAGAGTATTTTTCGGGATCAAAGGCGCTTAGGGTCCGGGACAGGTAGCCCAATCTTTCGGTGAGACCAGATTGCCATGTCTGGTAGTTTTTATACGGGTACCAAAACTAGGTCGCAGGGCCGGGTTGTTGATTTTATGGAGGATCTTTGTCGGCCTGTCTCCGGAAATTTTTCGCGTGATTGCCAGAGACAAATTTGTCTGATTGCCTGCAGAAAAAATCGCCTTGGGTTGATGCTTTGGGTCATGCGCGCGACAGCGGCAATCTGCAGGAACAACTGTATCCCTCGTCCGTAAATTTTGGTGTAGGCACCATCCGGACTTTTACATCGTCTGCGATTAGATAAGCGACTGGGCCATGGGCCTTGGTCAACCATACTTCGGTTGGAATACCGCGTTTGACCATGCCACTGGTTAACAGGATTGCAAGCGCCAACCAACCTGGCAATCATTTACATAGCAGGGTTTCAGGTACGATTTAATTCAACAATACTAACTAAAAAAGACGGTAGTAGCCGCATTAGCTAACAGCTTCGGCCAGAACCGTCAGGCCCTTTTCGTTGACCTGGGCAAAGCCGCCCTGCACTGAAATCGTTTCCGGCGTCGCACCTTCGCTGGCGTAGATCACAAGATCGGCGTCGCGGATCGTCGACATCACTCCGGCATGATTGGCAAGCACGCCAAAATCACCCTCGGTACCGGGCACCACCACCATGAATACATCTTCCGACCGGACGAGTTTTTCAGGGGTTACGAGTTCGAAATGTAGATCTGCCATCTGTCTTTCTCCAACCCCTCCCTTTCAAGGGAGGGGAAAGGGGTGGGTTATGAGGAGGCTGGCTCGATGCCAGCGTCCGAATTTGTGAGTGAGGACAGGCCCCACCCCAACCCCTCCCCTG
>JABMNS010000135.1 GCA_013204445.1 Sphingomonadales bacterium | reverse complement strand
GAAAATGACTTCGCCTGCGAGCCGGTCATTTTCTGGAGGATAGTGCTGAGCAAACAATAACGGCTGAAGCCTTCTACCAGCTAGAAGCTGGTGGGTTTACTCCCAAGGTGAGACACTAAACGGTTGCTTGGCAGGCCAGGTACAGAACCGGTTTCCTGTTGGCAAAACGTCAATATTCCTCATAAGAAATCATGTTACAAAAGAGGATATCGATGAAAACGCGCTATTTACTAGCAATATGTTGCCTGCCGTCCTTCGCGACTGCTGGCCTGGCCAGCGAAGCCGATGACGCCCGCCGCTTCACCGCCGACCGTGTGTTCGATCTCGAATATGCCGACGATCCACAAATCTCGCCTGATGGCTCCACCATCATCTATGCCCGCAAATCCATGGACAAGTTCGCCGACCAGGTCGTCAGCGACCTGTGGACCATTGATACACGCACCGGCAGTCATCGCCCGTTGGTCAGCGGACAAGGTTCTAGTTCATCGGTCCGCTGGTCACCCAATGGCGATCGCCTGATCTATCTGACGTCGACCAACGGTAAACCGGACCTGCGTCTGCGATATCAGGATAGTGGTGACAGCTTTTCGCTGGCGCAGCTGGAACAGGGGCCCGGCGCGCCGGCCTGGTCTCCCGACGGCAAAAAGATCGCCTTTTCCATGCTTGTTCCGGATGAGCGTGCCACTTTTGCCAAGCCGCCCAAAAGCCCGGAAGGGTCAGAATGGGCCAAGCCGGTTCGCATTGTTGATGATCTCGTTTTCCGTTTCGATGGCGCGGGCTATTTGCCAAAGGGGAAGACCCAGATTTTCACGTTGAGTGCAGAAGGCGGCACGCCGCAACAGGTTACCCATGGGGCCAATGGATTTGATTCACCGCAATGGCTCGGTAATGATGTGCTCCTGGTGACCGGAAACGAGGCCGAGAATGCAGATCTTGATCCGATTGAGAGCGAAATCTATCGCGTGGACTTGTCCAGCCAGGCAGTAACCGCTTTGACGCAACGCGACGGACCGGATTTTTCCCCGACTGTCGCACCCAATGGCGCCCGCATCGCCTATCGCGGATATGACGACCAGCTAAAATCCTATCAGCAAACGGATGTCTATGTGATGGCGCCCGACGGCAGCAGCGTGCAAAATCTGACCGCCAATTTTGACCGGTCGATCGATGCCATTGCCTGGCGACCAGACGGCAGGGCGCTTGTCGGTCAGACCGAAGTCGATGGCATATTGACGCTGGTGTCCATCGATCTGGCGGGCAATGTTCGTAATCTGGTGTCGGACATCGGCGGCACATCGCTTGGTCGTCCTTATGCATCCGGCAGCTTCTCTGTCGCCAGCAAGGCCGGCGGCAGTTCTTCGATCATCGCCTATACCAAAGGAAGCACAAACCGGCCTGCCGAAGTCGCCCTGACCCGCGGCAGCGGCAATGGCCGTCAGCTAACCCGCTTGAACGAGGATGCGCTGGGCCATCTGGATCTTGCCCGGATCGAAGAGATAAAAGTTAGATCCAGTCATGACGGCCGCGACATTGAAGCCTGGATAGCGCTGCCCCCAAATTTCCGGCCCGACGGCTCCTTTCCGATGATATTGGAAATACATGGCGGGCCGAACACCATGTACGGCCCCTATTTTGCCGCCGAAATTCAGCGCTATGCGGCGGAAGGCTACGTTACTGTCTATGCCAATCCTCGCGGTTCGACCGGCTATGGTGAAACCTTTGCCCAGCTGATCGATCTTGATTATCCCGGCCATGACCATGATGATCTGATGAGCGTGGTCGACGCCCTGCTCGCCAAAAATTACGTCAGCAAGGAACGGCTGTTCATCACCGGCGGATCGGGCGGCGGGGTGCTGACCGCCTGGGCGGTCGGCAAAACCGAGCGCTTCGCAGCAGCGGCAAGTGTCAAGCCCGTGATCAACTGGACCAGCATGGCACTGGCTGGAGATATTGCCCGTTTTGTAAGCCGCCACTGGTTCCGCGCGCAGCCATGGGAACAGCCTGAGGAATATTGGCGGCGCTCCCCCCTCTCCATCGTCAATAATGTCAAAACACCGACGATGGTCATGGTCGGCGAGGCAGACTGGCGCACACCCGCGTGGGAAGCGGAACAATTTTATACCGCGCTGAAAGTCCAGAATGTCGATACAGTGCTTGTCCGGGTACCAGGGGCGTCCCATCTTATTGCCGACAGACCAAGCCAGCTCATCGCCAAGGTCGATAATATCATGGGATGGTTTGCAAAATATGATCCGGTAAAAAAACCGGAAACCGAAGATTAGCCCGAAAGGCAGGAAATATACCCATGCTGGACATTGCCATCGACACAGATCAATCCGCTGCAGAATTTTATGCTGACCTGACATCATCCGCCGCCGCTCTCGTCGACGGCGAGCCGGATGCGATTGCCAATATGGCAAATATCGCCGCGCTAATCTGGCAATATCTGCCCGGACTCAACTGGGCTGGATTCTATCGCGTTATCGACGACGAACTGGTGCTTGGACCCTTTCAAGGCAAAACCGCCTGTATCAGAATCGCTATGGGCGCTGGCGTATGCGGCGCGGCAGCCGCGTCCGGGAAAGTGCAACGGGTTGCCAATGTCCATGCGTTCCCCGGCCATATCGCGTGCGATGCCGATAGCCGCAGCGAGCTAGTCGTGCCGGTATTGATAAATGCCAGGGTTATCGCCGTGCTCGACCTCGACAGTCCCGTGCCCGATCATTTTCGGCCAGCAGATGCGGCTGGAATGACCAAACTCATCGGGGCAATCGCTAATAATCTTGGTTAAGCCAGCGATAACCAATATCGCTCCATTTCGAGACAAATCTCTAAATTTACTCCATTTTACAACCTGCTAGTGGTCAAACCCTGCGAAAAATGGTAAATGTTCGTTAACTAAATTTCGGTCGGACTTGCTTGATGCACGTCTGAATCTAGGGAGTTGTTAACCATGAAGACCCTTTTGCTTGCTAGCCTTGTCGGTATTTTCGCGGTGGCACCAGCATCGACCATTGCTGCGATCTACTCAGCTCCGGATATAAACACACAACCGTCCGTCGATATCTCTTTCGCTTGGTCCACGGCCATGGCCAATCCGGCAGAAGGGGCAAAGGCCATGCCGCACATGGGCAACAACCGCCAGATGTGAAGCTATCACCCAGCCGGTATTTATGTTCGCCAGGGACGGATGGGCTATGATCAGGGTTATCGCAAAACCCCACCGCGGATTCCGCCCGCCCCAGTCCTATATCCAACCGAGCTATTTCATCGGCAATTTCGGCTATTATGGACTGAGACAGCCAAACTCCGGCTATGATTGGTCACGCTATTATGATGATGCGGTTCTGACCGACCGCGACGGCGTGGTTCAGAACGCCCGCTATAATGTCGATTGAGACCGCTATAATCAAGGCTATCATGATGGCTATAGTAATGGTCAGGCCACCTATGACCCAGACGTTTTTATAGGCGATGATCGCGTCGTTGCAACGCCGCATGCCTATAACAGCGACCATTCGACCTATCATGGCGAATGGGACGGTGTCTATCGCGAAGACGGCAGTTATCAGGGTGAATGGCAAGGCACCTATCGTGATGCCGATGGCCGGGTCTATAAAGGCTAATATTCCGGTACATTCAATGGTGACGGCAATATGACCCCGCATTGGTGATCTCGCGCAGACCTTGGTTCCAGTTCCCGGGATTTGATCCGCGCGGCTGCGCAGTGGCAAGCGGGAAAGCCGATCTCGACCAGCGCTATCCAGCCGTCGACAGCGGACGCGCTGAAGAACTGGCTTATCTCGAAAATTGCAAAAAAAGCAGTGGCCTCGGCGGTGCCATTGTTCGCGGCGGCATTGGGGCATTTGCCGGAAACCGTATCGCTGGCCGTGGCAACCGCCTAGCCGGATCATTGGTCGGCGGCGGACTGGGTGGGGTTGCGGGTGCGGCTATTGATCAGGGAACCGATCGATGCCGCCATCTGCTCAAAAAATATGGCTATGACCAACAGCAGAGCGGGCGATATCCAACCTATCCACCAGTCCAGCATCGCCGTCCGCAACCACCCCAGGGCCATCCGGCTTATCCCAGCGGCTGGAACGGATATTATGCGCCTGGCTATTACTATCCGCAGGCACAACCGATGATCACGACGATTATAGTGCAATCCGCGCCGGTTACGACCACAACGACGAAAACCTATGTTGAAGAAGAAGTGATCTATAGCAAGCCGACTTACAAAAAGCGTTGGAAGCCAGCGACCAAGGCCGTGCCGCTAAAAGGATGCCAGCAGGCGCGCTGCATGTACGACTGATCGCCCGATACCCACAATAAAGAGCCTGCTAACCTAATATGGTTGGCAGGCTTTTCTGCGGGGAGAAACTGGTTATCGGTAAATCAGTTTGGGCATTGTAGCTTGAGTAGCGCGGCGGGATCAAATCTCTGCCAACCATCCGGACCAAGCCGTTCCAGCGGCCGGAACCGGATTTTATATTCCATCTGCGGCGAGCCATCGACCCAATAGCCGAGGTAGACATAAGGCAATCCGGCTGTCTTGGCGCGCCGAATATGATCCATTATGATGTAATTTCCCAGCCCGGCACGCTCTCCATGCTCCGCATCGAAGAAGCTGTAGATCATCGACAGGCCATCACCTTGCTGGTCGGTGAGACAGGCTCCAACCAGCCGTCCCTTGCTGCCATTCCGGGTGGGTTCCCGATATTCGATCACGAAGCTTTTGACCGGCGATTGCTCGACCATGTCGGAATAATCCATCTCGTCCATTTCCGCCATGCCGCCACCGGGATGGCGTTTTGCGAGATAATTCAGGAGGAGCTGATATTGTTCTTCGGTCGCCCATGGCTCGCAGGCCTCCACTACCAGATCCTGATTGCGCCGAATCAGCTTCCTTTGCGTGCTGCTTGGACTGAACCACTAACCGGCTGATGCCGGTAGGTTCATGGCTTGGGGCTGAAGCCAGCTTTGTTTGGCTTTGTATGTTTGTCCAAATAATTGAGGATCACTTCGTCTGTGATGTTCCCGCTGGTGGTGGAGAAATAGCCTCGT
>JABMNS010000392.1 GCA_013204445.1 Sphingomonadales bacterium | reverse complement strand
CTCCCAGTGGGAGGCGGTGGGCATCAAGACGGCGCTGAAGCCGGAGGAGCGCACCCTCTACCACCAACGGGTCACGCAGAACGGCGAGCACATGATCGGTGTCGTTGGTGCCGAGGCGACCTTCCCATTGCTGAGTTCGCCGCGCTGGTTCGCCACCAGCCTGTGGTCGGAGTGGGGGCACCACTGGGCCCGCTGGCATCTCAGTGGCGGCGAGCGGGGTGTCGAGCCGCCGCCCGCGGTGCAGCGTCTGCAGCAGTTGCAGAAAATCCTGGCGGTGACGGTGGATGCCGAGCAGCGTAAGCAGCTGTGGCGGGAGGTGCTGCGCAACCACGCTGAAAACCTGTGGGTCATCCCCTTCGTCGCCCAGGGCACGTCGGTGGGTGTGCTGAGCGACAACTTCGGCAACGTACCCGAGGATGGTGTCGCTTCGTGGGTGGCCATGACCCCGGGTTATCTCAACCCCGAGACGTTCTACAGCAAGAGCGGACGCTGAAGGGCACTATGACTGTGACTAGGCGATGCTGACCTACATTGTGCGACGGCTGCTGCGACTGATTCCGACGCTCATCGTCATCTCGATCATGAGTTTCGTCATCATTCAGCTGCCGCCGGGGGACTTCTTCGACTCCCTGCAGGCGCAACTGGCTGAAAGTGAGTCGCGCGCCGACCAGCAGGCCTTTGACGCATTGCGTAAGCAGTACCATCTCGACGAACCGCTGTGGAAGCAGTATCTGTTCTGGATCGGCGGCTGTGTGCAGGGGGACTTCGGCTACTCCTTCGAGTGGCGCCGCCCGGTGGCGGACCTGATCGGCGAGCGCCTCGGTCTGACCTTCATCATGTCCCTGGGGTCGATGGTGTTCATGTGGGCGGTGGCGATCCCCATCGGCATCTACTCGGCGCGCAACCGGCTGGCGTGGAGCGACTACAGCCTCACCTTCGTCGCCTTCATCGGCCTCTGCATCCCGAACTTCGTCATCGCCCTGATCGCGATGTACATCTCCGTCTTCTGGTTTGGCGGCAGTGCCGGAGGACTGTTCTCGCAGGAGTACAAGTACGCCGCGTGGAGCATGGGAAAAGTGTGGGATCTGCTGCAACACCTCTGGGTCCCGGTGGTCGTCATTGGCGCGGCCGGTACAGCGACGATGATGCGTCTCATGCGCACGAGCATGCTCGACGTACTCGACCGACCCTACATCACCACGGCGCGAGCCAAGGGCTTGCCCGAGCGCTGGGTGATCTACAAGTACGCCGTACGGGTCGCCATCAACCCGATGATCAGCATCATGGGCCTGCAGATCCCGCAGCTGGTGTCGGGTTCGATCATCGTCGCCATCGTGCTGGGCCTGCCGGTGGGCCTGCTGGCGGGCTTTTTGGGCGGCTGGGTCGACGACGGCATCAGCCGCTTCATCGACGCGCTGCTGTCGTTTCCGTCGATCGTGCTGGCGATCGCCGTCACCGGCGCGCTCGGCATCGGCCTGACCAACGGCATGATCGCCGTGGGCATCGTGTTCTCGCCGCAACTGGCGCGTCTGGTGCGGGCGCGCGCGCTGGTGGTGCGCCAGGAGCTGTACGTCGACGCCTCGCGCTGCTTCGGCGCCAGCACCGCGCGCATCCTGTGGCGCCACGTGCTGCCCAACACCGTGCAGCCGGTGATCGTGCAGGTGACGCTGCTGCTGGCTGCCGCGCTGCTGGCCGAGGCCAGTTTGAGCTTCCTCGGCCTGGGCATCCAGCCGCCCAGCCCCAGCTGGGGCTCGATGCTGGCGCGCGCCTACCAGAACATGGAACTCGCCCCCGAGCAGATGTACGCGCCCGGCCTGGCGATCCTGTTGACCGCGCTGGCCTTCAACACCCTGGGTGAGTCGCTTCGCGTGGCGCTGGACCCCACCACCAAACGATAGATATGGGCCCACCCCCTACGGCCTTCGGCCGCCCCCTCAAGGGGGCCGAGCCCGGACAGACCAAGTCCGGCGGACTTGGTCTGCCTGGCGAGGAGTCGTGCCGCAAGGCACGACGCGGCCTGCATGGCACGCCAGCGGCCCGGCGAAGCCGGTTCCGCGGCGT
>JABMNS010000134.1 GCA_013204445.1 Sphingomonadales bacterium | reverse complement strand
GGTGGGTCTGGATGAAAAACGCGCCGATGACCTGCTCGACACGGATATGTTCGCGGCCGAGGTTCGGGCCGAGGAAGCAGAGTGGCAGGATCGTTTCATCACCGGCGTGCCTGCCTTTATTTTCAACAAGAAGTTCATGGTCCCCGGTGCTCAGGATCCTGAGGTCTTTGCCAATATTATCGAAAACAAGCTGCTCAAAAAAGCCGCGTAAGGGCTATATTTCCTCCAGCAACTCGATGATATTGCCAAATGGGTCCCGGCCATAGATCGCTTTTTGCGTGCCGAAATCTGCGGGCGGACCCACAAATGTCATCCCCGCTGCAGTAAGACGAATATATTCAGCCTCGATATCCTCGACCGCCAAAGCCATATGCGGATAGCCCAAGTCGGACGGATCACTGCGCAGATCTCGAGGTTCGGGATTGCTATATTGCCACAACTCAAGGCAGAGATTCGAGCCCTTCAGCATTGCCATCTTCGCTTCAAAACCAGGAAGGCCGACTGCCGCGCCGGCTTTTTCATTATCCGCCGAAATGTCTCTGCGCCAGTCCAGGTCGAAGCCGAGAGTGTCACAATAAAATAAAAGTCCCGCTTCGATATCAGGCACGCCGATAGCGATGTGATGCACGCCTTTGATCACCTGTTTGCGGTTTTCTTTGGCGGCATCGGGAAAAATCCGGACGTCCGTTCGATATAATCGACATAGTCAGGGCGGTTCTTTTTCAGACTTTTCTCCAGCAACGGTGCTCCACTCCACTTCATCAGCGTAAAGCTTAGGAACAATGGCCCTACTATGGCTATCCAGACTGGCCAGCCTGTTTGGGCGGCCACCAGCCAGATCCCCCACCAAGTACAGAAATCTCCAAAATAGTTGGGATGCCGGGTATATTTCCACAGTCCGCTATCCAACACTTTGCCCTTGTTGGCCGAATTGCTCCGAAAGGCCTTGAGTTGCATATCGCCAATCGTTTCAAAGGCAATGCCAATCAACGCTATAACTGCGCCGATAATAGCGACAAGATCAACTGGGTCAGCATCCGCCAACAATATGCCAAGCTGTGCTGGCAGGCAGACGATGAACAGCAGCGGGATTTGCATCGCCCAAGCCCTCAATAGAGCCGCTTTGGCAAAACTCATCCCTTGCTTGTCCATAGCATGACCCAGAATTTTTTTGTACCTGGGATCCATGCCTTCCTTACGCCAGCGCAGGAAAAGATGCGTGCCCAGCCTGATACCCCAAAGAGCTGTCAGCGCCCAGACCATATAAGCCAATGATCCAGGATTGGACGTTTGCATGAAGGCCGCGCTGGCCATGATTGCCATGCCATAGGCCCAAAAGGCATCGATAAAGGACACGTCGCGGATACGCACAGATATCATCCACAGGATGATCATGATGGCGACCAACAACCCAAAGTTCAGGCCTAAGGCTCCGAGCAAGTTCAAATGGCCTCTCCTTTTTCATGATTTCGACCGTCGGCTCCGGATTCCGTCGATACAATATCGCGCATCGCTTTCTCAGGATATTTTGGTGTCACGCTATGATAGAAATCGCTGAGCTTTTGCATGTCAGCTTTGTAGTTTCCCGAGGGCATGAATGATGGACCCAATCCCCCAGTTTTTTTCGAATAGTCCATCAGGCCGATAATCAACGGGACTTTTGCCTTGAGCGCGATGTAATAAAAGCCGGTCCGCCATTGCTTAACGCTGCCGCGAGTACCCTCCGGGGGGATCGTCAGGAGGAAATCATCACGCCGTTCGAACTCTCTTACCATAGCATCAACCATATTTTGCGATTTTGACCTGTTCACCGGAATACCGCCCATTCGCAGCATCATATCTCCCCATGGCCATTTGAATAAAGTGTCTTTGCCAATCCAATAAGATTTAATCTTGAGTTTGTTGGTCAGACCAAAAAAAAAGAGGAAATCCCAGTTACTGGTGTGGGGGGCAGCGATGATGACAGCTTTTCTTGGCGGCGGGTTTTCCTGAACAGCGGTCCATCCGTTTATCGCAAATATGAAAACAGAAAATCGACGGACAATTTCCGACAACCAGTTCGGTTTAATCTCGTCGTGCACACATCCTCCCTCTCGCGGGATCGAATGCCGCGATTATCAGGAGACCATAAGTCTATTTTCCGACTGCGCAACGAAAGATGTCCGTTGGTGCAATCATCCCAGTCGCTCAATGGCGATGTTGCATGCGCCAGATTTGAGGGCTCGTGAAAGAACCGATGCGGATTTGGCGTTTGACCCGTTTCATATCCCATCATTTGGCAGCGTGGATGGAGATTTCTTCGCCAAAAGAGCAATTCACGCAGAAGCTAATGATCGCCTCAATTTTGGCTGCTACAATCAATCTGGCACAGATCTGCTTCTTCATCTTCAAGTTCAATCTGAATGGTAATATGATGGATGGAGAAGAGCACTTTCATTTCCGTTTGAACTGCGACCAGGAAACCTTTTCCCGGATGACCCTCGGGTAAAACCAGATGGGCTGTCATCGCAGTTTCGCTCGTGCTCATCGGCCAAATGTGCAAGTCATGCACAGCCTGGACACCTGGCAATGACCCAAGGTATGTCTGCACTTTTTCCACATCAATATTGCGAGGCACTCCCGCCAGCGACATCCGCACGGCTTCGGATAACAGCCCCCACGTGCTCCAGAAGATCAGCGCAACGATTAGCAGGCTGATCAGCGGATCAATCCAGTTCAAACCGCTGAAATAAATTGCAATGCCACCGACCACGACTCCTGCCGACACGCCGGCATCCACCATCATATGCAGAAAGGCGCCGCGGATGTTGATGTCTTCTTTCTGTCCGCGAACGAAAAGCATCGCGGTCCCGAAATTGATTACAATTCCAAGCGACGCGACAATGATGACCGTGGACGATGCAATGGGGCTGGGCGCGCTGAAACGTTCGATGGCTTCCCACGCGATAGCGCCGCAAGCTACCAGTAAGAAAAGTGAATTGAGCAAAGCGGCTAGAATCGATGATCCGCCCAGGCCATAGGTAAAGCGCTTGCTGGGTGGCCGTTTGGCCAGCTCTGCGCCAGCCCATGCGACAGCCAGTCCGAGAACATCGGACATATTATGGCCAGCGTCGGCCAGCAGTGCCATCGATCCCGCCAGCAGGCCGAATGAGACTTCGACGATAATATATATGATATTCAGCGTAATGCCGAGCGCGAAGGCTCGGCTGAAATTTGTTGGTATATGACTATGCACACCATGACGATCATGATGGCTGTGGCTAGAATGCCCGTGGTTGTGATGATGACCTGCGGACATCTGCGCTCCGACTATTTCAATGCGAATGATCAAATCTTCGATTACACGGATTAGTCAGAGCGGTCCATGGTTTTTATACAGTATTTTCCGTATGTTATATCATACAGCAGTGAACAGATATCGAGATCAATCGACAATCAGACCAATCGCCAGATAGATTATAATCGCGGATCCAAAACCAAATATCGTCGCGAGAACGAATATGACCCGCAGCAGATTTGCATCCATTCCGCTCCAATTGGCCAGCCCGGAGCAAACGCCCATCAGCTTTCCGTTGGCTTTGTCGAGTTTCAGCTTCTTTTTCATGGGACGGTTGCTTCCTTTGTTCGATGAGACCGGTTCCGGCCAACTGCTACGCACGAATTCTGAGCTTTTGTCTTTGCTGGCCATCAGATCACCAACGACGATGCATTATTGAGGGCTGGAAAGATGCTGGCGCCGACAAACAAGGCGGCTGAAACGGCGGCGGCAAAAGCGGCCGAAAATGAATTTTGAAGACTGTGTGACATGAGTTGTCCTTTCTGGTGTAAACTTAATTTAGGCGACGACCGACGCAGCGTGGTTGATGGCGGGGCCGACACTGGCGCCAACAAATATAGCGGCGGTGAAAATAGCGGCGACAGCGGCAGAGATGTTGCTGGAGACATTCGAGAACATTTTGATTTCCTTTCGACTTGAAACTGTTTTTCGCATCGTTGCGAAGATGTCAGAGACACTGCATGACCTGTGCCATTTTTATAAATACTTTATATTTCAATTGGTTGTTCTGATTTCATGCCAAATGCTTAATTACCAATAACTGATTATTGGTGATATTTCCCATTTATTGGCTTATCCGGTTCTGAACACAGGCGGAACAAATGTCCGCTCCGAATTTGCTTCTCTTAGCAGTTAGTGAAAGCTAGTGACCGGCCTTACAATGACCCTTTCCCAGCTCACTCTGCACAACTTTCGCAACTATCCGGAATTGCGCTTGAACGCCGCCCCCGGATTCATGGTGTTCAGCGGCGCCAACGGAGCGGGCAAGACCAATATTCTGGAAGCGGTATCGCTGCTCGCGCCAGGACGCGGCCTCCGACGCGCATCACTCCGTGATATAGCCAGTCAGAATGGCCCGGGCGATTTCGCCGTCGCCGCACAACTGGACGATGTGCAGCTGGGAAGCGGCACCAGTATCGAAGCACCTGAACGACGCAAAACCCGGATCAACGAGGCTGCTGTCCCGACCAATGATCTCGGTGAATGGCTTTCTATATTATGGCTGACGCCAGCGATGGATCGCCTGTTCACAGAGGGCGCGTCAGGACGCCGGAATTTTCTTGACCGGCTCGTTACAGCACTAGAGCCAGCACATGCTGGAAACTGCGCCCGCTACGAAGCAGCGCGGCGCGAACGCAACCGGCTTCTCGCCGATGCATATCCGGCGGACAAGGACTGGATCGAAGGGCTGGATATGCAACTAGCACGGTTCGGATCGTTGGTCGCAGAGGCCCGGGACCGGATGGTATCCGCACTGAACCAGCGGCTGCAACAATCTGACAACAAGATATTCGCTAAACCCGCGGTGCAACTCGCCGACGAACAGTTGCACACTGAGCAGCAACTCCATCAGATGCTTCAACAATATCGCGCCGCAGACCGTGCAGCGGGCCGAACAATTAAAGGTCCCCATCGAGCCGATCTCAGGGTCTTTCATTCCGCAAAACAACAGCCAGCCGAGAAATGCTCAACCGGCGAACAGAAAGCGTTGCTCTTTTCAATCATTCTGGCGCATGCGGATTTGATCGCTGACCGGCGCAATAGACGACCGATATTGCTACTAGATGAAGTTGCCGCTCATCTCGATCCGCAGCGCCGGGCAGCCCTTTTTGGCAAGTTGGCGGAACGCGGTGGCCAAGTCTGGCTTACCGGAACCGAACCGGATTTGTTCAGCGATATTCCGGACAACGCGCTGCATTTTGAAGTTGTCGATGGAACCGTCACGCATCGGTAGAATCCCGCTTGTATTGAACATGGTTTACAAATGATTCACGATGCTCATTAGCGTTGTTTTTGCGCCAAGCGTTTATCGATGCGCCGATGAACGCAACTGCCCTCAAAAATTCTGTGACTTTACTTAGAAATGCTATTGTTCCGATCCTGCTGGCTTTGCAGGTCATCATGATGCCATCTCCGGCCAGGGCCAATGACTATCTGCAATGCGTTCCTTTTGCCCGGGAATTGAGCGGAATACAAATTTATGGCGACGCCCATAGCTGGTGGGATCAGGCGGCCGAAATCTATCAACGAGGCGAAACACCGGTCGAAGGGGCGGTCTTATCCCTGCCCAGCCATGGCTCGATGCGGCTCGGCCATGTCGCGGTCGTTCGCAAAATTGTCGACGACCGCACGATCCTGATCAGCCATGCCAACTGGTCACCGATCGATGGTCGGCGCGGCCAGATCGAACGCCGTGTTAAGGCAAGAGATGTTTCAGAGGACAATGGCTGGAGTCTGGTAAGAATCTGGTATGCGCCAATCGGCAAGCTTGGCACCACCGCCTTCCCGGTAAATGGCTTCATCTATCTCGCGAAACCAGCCAAGCAGAGCGGGCGGCAGTGGGCATCTTCGAAACCCAAGTATAGCAGCCGGCCAACCAGTCGCGCACTTTTCGACGGCAGGCTGAAAGCAGAACTTGCCCAAAGCGCCGGTCAAGAACGCCCGGTTGACGCGGAACAAAGGGATCTGATCGGGGAATTGCTGGACAGAGTGGGAAGCTGAGGCCAGATTGAGCGATATGCTTCAATCGGAACCAATTGCATGATCAAGAACCCGGCAGCCTGCCTCGTGATTCTCGCCGGTGGACAGTCAACCCGAATGGGTACTGACAAGGCGGTGATCACGTTTGAAGGACAAAGGCTGATTGATATCCTGATCGGCAGATTTACCGACCAGGCAGGTCGCATACTGCTGTCGGCCAAGCAAGATTACGATAGCGGGCTGGCGATAATCAGCGATGATCCAGATGCGCCAGCTGGTCCGGTCGGCGCTATTTTCTCGGTGGCTGCCAGATTACCGGCCATGCAGAAGGGGATTGAAGGCTTTGTCACTGTCCCTGTCGATGCGCCATTTGCTCCAGAAGACCTGATTGACCAGCTCTCGGCGAGCGGATCCTGCGCCGTGGCGGAGGATGACCAGCGGATCCATCCGACTTTTGCTTATTGGCGCTGCGATGTCGTCAATGCGATCCGCGGTACCCATGAGCCCGGTGAGCGGGCACCCTCGCTGCAATGGCTGGCCCAGCAATGTGATGCAAAAATAGTGACTTGGTCCGATCAGAAGCTGTTCCTGAACATCAATCGGCCGGAAGACTTGGTGGCCGCGGCAGCCATAAAGAAAGCCGGCGCTTGAGGGGAAGCACCAGCTTTCTTTTGCAGTGATGATCGCTGCGGAACTGGGTAAGCGGATAAAGCGCTTAGTCGAGGCGGCGAATTTCTGACTTGGTCAGGCTGGTAACCAGCTTGCCTTCGCTTTCCGACAGAGTCGAAGCTTCGATCCGCCGCACTTTGCCTTTGTAAATGACCAGAAGATCGCCAGCTTCGGTTATCCGGTTCACTTTGGCAACGCTGGAGCCAGTGGCATCATAAAGCCGGTCGTTGCGCTCAACTTCTGAGGCGGAAGCTGGAACGGTGAAGGATAGCGCGGTTGCCGCGAGGATCAGGGAGGATATGTTACGCATGGTATTACTCCATTTGATTTAGGATTTTGTCAGGTAACTATGGCCGAGTGATAATAAGTTGCAATATGAAATGTTGCACCTGCGAGTTGCATTTTTGCAATTGACCGAAAAACACGCGCGAAAGGAAGGAACAGAAGGCTGTTGCCCTCCCATCCCGGTTGTGCGATCCTCTACCAAATTAGTTAGTCAAATGAGGTTTCCATGATCCGTTATGCCCTGATGCTCGCACTCGCGGCGGTTCCCGTTTCCGTTCAAGCCCAGCAAAATGAAACGATGGCGGAAATATCGGCCCTGATCGACGCCCGGTCCGGAGAAGCGGCCAAGACGGCGCGGCAGCTTTGGGAATGGGCGGAAGTCGGCTATCAGGAGCAGAAATCCAGCGATCTTCTGAAGCAATCGCTCAGATCCAATGGTTTTAAAATCACCTCCGGCGTCGCAGGCATTCCTACCGCCTTCACCGCCGAATTTGGCAAGGGTGGCCCAGTGATCGCGATATTGGCGGAATATGATGCGCTGCCGGGTATCAATCAGGACGCCGTCGCCACCCGCAGCC
>JABMNS010000018.1 GCA_013204445.1 Sphingomonadales bacterium | reverse complement strand
CCCCGCCCCCCCCCCCCGCGCCGGGCCGCTCTTAATAATTTATTGGTAATTTACCAATAGGACGAGCCTCATATATTTCGTATTTGCCTGACCAGGCTGAGGACGGAATTGTTCAGGGGGGCAATGACCTTTTCACGACGCCACTTCTTGGCTAGTGCCGGAGTTGCCGGCTTTGCTGGATTATCCGGTTGCACGGGCCGGTTTGGCTCGGTAAATTCCTATCTGACGCCGATTATGCAGCCTCAAAATCACAATATTGTCACCTACTGGTGTGACGTCGTGATGCAGCAGATCCGCGATCAACGGGTGCCGCCGCCGCGCGCGGCCTATAATCTGGCGATGCCGACCGCCGCTGGATTTCTGGCCGCGAACAGCATATTGCAGACCTATGACGATCCCTTTGGCATCGGCGCCGGGCCGAGGGGCGCCGATCCCGAAATGGCTTATGGCGTGGCTTTTGCCACGGCAGCTTCGGAAGTGTTTCAGCAGCCTTTTATCGGCGAGCGCATGGATTTCGCCAATGGCATTGCCGATGGCGAAGCCAAATCGCTCGGTGCCGCATGGGGCCGACAGGTTGGCCTGAAAATCGTCAAAATGCGGACCCGTGACGGATCGCAGCCGAGCAAGGCCAACTATTATCTGAACCGCTATCAGCGCCGGCACGATGCGCTGCAATGGACGCCGACCGGGCCGCTTTACAGCGCCAAGCCCGGTCCGGAATTTGATAGTTTTTCCCGGCCGCTGTTCCCGGGCCATGGGCAGATCAAGCCCTGGACGATGGGCCGCACTGGAAATTTCCGGGCCGCTCCCTTTCATGATCCGGCTAGCCCGGAATTTGCCGATGAATTTGAGCAGGTTCGGGCTTTGGGTGCAGCTGACAGTCGCGAACGCACCGCCGATCAGAGTGAGATTGCGCTGTTCTGGGAAGACGGCCCCTGGGGGATTACCCCGCCGGGCCATTAAATGCTAATTGCCATGCAGGTGCTGCAGGACCGCAATCTGTCGTTCATCGAGTGGGCGCGGGCGATGGCGCTGATCGGGATGACCCAATGTGACGCCTCGATCCAAGCCTGGGACACAAAATATAGCCATGATGTAATCCGGCCGGAAACCGCTATCCGTCACCGGGCGCCAAAATTTTCCAATCCCGATCCCCGGGTCGAGCAGGACGAGCGGTGGCGCAGCTATATTCCAACACCGGAATTCCCGTCCTATACATCCGGTCATTCGACCTTTGGCGCCGCCGGCGCCGCGATGATTGGGCATATATTGGGTACCGATGAAGTAAGATTTGCGCACCAGTCGCCCGATCAGTTGCTGTGGCCGCAATTGCGCGGTGTCACCCGCCACTGGAACCGGCTGAGCGATGCCGCCCACGAAAATGGCATGAGCCGTATCTATGGCGGCGTTCACTGGATGCGCGATCATATAGTTGGGATGGAGGCCGGCACGGCGATTGCCAATTATGCCCATGACAATTATTTCCAGCGGCGGGTCTGAATAATGATCCACGGATATTCTCGCGCGCTAATTCTGCCAGTTGCTTGCGGGGCAATGGCGCTGGCCGCGGATCCTGCCAGCGCGCAGGTCAGTCTCAACTATGACAGTCTTTCCTCCTTTGAAGAACCGCTGGCGTTTGAAATTGGTGAAGCCACCGTCCAGATCGGCGGCGTCGTCGATGTACCGGTTACACTAGCGCTGGATGATGGGATTTCCCGCGATGATGTAAACGTCAGCCTAGTCACCAATCTTGATATCAATGTCGAGATTCAGATCGCCAACCGATGGAATGTCGGACTTGCCTATTTCGGGCAATATGACGAAAATACGGACGATTATGTCGATAATGTTGCTGGCTTTGTCCGCACCAGCTGGGGCAGTTTGATCGGCGGCAATGTAAATGGCCTGGTGCGTGAAGCGACCCGGCGACGGCGCGGTGTTGGTAATGCCCATTTGGCATTTGATGATTTCTATGGCCGGATCAACCAATGGGGTGGCAGCTATAGCGGCCGTTTTGGCCCGACAGTTCTGACCGGCATTGTCGATGGCGACGGTCATTTCGAACTGGGCGCGCAATTTCAGCGGCCGATTGGCAGAAAAGATTATCGCCTGACCACGCGGGTTGCCAAGGCCCGCTATCTGGCTGCGGATGGCCTGACCGATTTCATCACCATCGGCGCCGGCGCGGTCGCCGAATTTGTCTATGGTAGTAGCCTTTTCGACCTCGGCTTTGGTTATGAGAATCTCAAGGCAGGCGCGATCGATCTCGATCGCTGGTATGTTTCCGGCGGCGCGCAAACCAAGATCGGTGTGCTCAGCCTGTCCGTTGACGGTCATTATGGTGAGCTGGATGGCACGTCGGAAAGCTCTGCTTCGCTTGGCGTGCGCTATGACATCGCCCGCGGTCTATCGACTATTCTTGGCGTCAACACGCGTAAAGCCCAAATTGCGCGCGACGGCGTGTCGGTGGTCGACGAAGATGAAGCCACCGCCACCGCCTCCGTGCGCTACAGCTTTTAGGCGTCTAGCTGGCTAGCGGCCGGCTAGCTTTTTCGCTTCCGCCAGATGAGTCCGGCCAATGCGGATTTCAGTGGCACATTTGAGGCAGGCCATCCACACGCCGCCGCCGTCATGGCGCAAGCCGGCAATCCAGTCGCGACGGACCAGATGCGACCGGTGCAGCCGGATGAACTCTTCCGGATTGAGCCGTTCTTCGAGGCCGGTGATGGTCTGGTGCAGTAGATAGCTGATGGCGCCGACGTGCAGCCGCATATAGTCGCGTTCGGCCTCGACCCGGTCGATTTCGGCGGCGGCGATACGGCGCAGTTCTGATTTATAAGGCACCCAGAATTCTTCCGCCCAGGGCGAGTCGTCCGCTTCATTGGCTCGCGGTTCCGCAGTGCGTTCCCGGACTCGCGAGATGGCCAGTGTCAGCCGCTCGTTTTCAACCGGTTTCAGTACATAGTCGATTGCTGCCACATCAAAGGCCTCGACCGCAAAGCGGTCAAAGGCGGTGACAAATATGATCGCTGGGGCATCGGCCTTTCCAGACAAGGCCCGCGCAACATCCAGTCCGTCCTTGCCGGGCATGGCGATATCGAGCAGCAGCAGGTCGGGTTTCAACTGTTCGGTGAGGCGCAGCGCCGCTTCGCCGTCGCTGGCGGTGCCGATTAGATCGATATCCGGCTGCCGGGCGCAAAGCAGTTGCAAGCGTTCGATCGCCAGCGGTTCATCGTCGACAATCAGCGTTGTCAGTGGTCTGAGTTCGATTTCTTCGATCATGGATTATCCAGCATCAAGGGCAGGGTCAGCTGGGCAATATAGCCTCCTTCCAGCGAACGTACAGTCTGCAGGCTGGCTTGCCGGCCAAAGCGCGTTTCGAGACGGTCGCGGACATTGGCGAGACCGATGCCGCTGTTCGTGTGATCATCATGCAGATCCATCGGTCGCGGATCGCCATCATCGGCAACCGTGAGGATCAGATTGTCACCGTCGGACCGCGCGCTGATCGTAATCGTGACCGGGCGTTTGCTGTGCGCCACGCTATGCTTGATCGCATTTTCGACCAGCGGCTGCAGGATCAGGCCGGGCACCAGCACGCCGAGCAGTTCGTCGGGGATATGGACTTTTGTTCTGAGTCGCTCGGGGAAGCGGACCGCTTCGATATCCAGATAGAGATTCTGCAGATGCACCTCTTCCGACAGGGGCACATCCTCCAGCGGATCGCCCGACAGGCTGGTGCGATAGAATTTCGAGAGGTTAAGAATCATCTCCTCTGCTTCTTCCGGCTGGCTGCGCATGACCAATGTGCTGAGGCTGTTGAGCGTATTGAACAGGAAATGCGGATTGACCTGATAGCGCAGTGACCGCAGTTCCGCATCCTGCGCGGCCTGGGCGAAGCGAGCGGCCTTGCGCTCCACCTGGCGGACCTCCCCGGCATAGCTCAGGGTCAGGTAGAGCGAGGCCCAGCTGACGATGAAGAAAAAGCGGGACGTGGCATCTTCGGAAATCGCCTTGAGCGCGAAATTATCCTGCGCCATATATTTGCGCATTTCCTCGACATGCGCTTCGTCCCACAGATTTTCCGGATAATAAAT
>JABMNS010000017.1 GCA_013204445.1 Sphingomonadales bacterium | reverse complement strand
TTGATATGGATAGCCCGGGTCCGGAGCGGCGCAAGACGGTTCACCAGATCCGGGCTTTTTCATTGGAGGCTCGGTTGAATAACAATTGGCAGTCCGCTTTTGCTCAGGATGCTTCGCTCTTTCCGCATCTCGCTGATCTGCAGAAGGATCAAGTCCTGCTATCAACGATTAGTGAGACGGCCTTCCGGCAAGCCAGCTTTCTAGACCAGCGTCTTTTGACCCCGGACCTCTCGCGGCAGATCGTTTCCTGGGCCGACATATCATCCGTGCCTTTGCCTGCGCTCCCAAAACCCCAGTACATTTTTCACGTCGGCCATGTCGGATCGACCTTGGTTTCGCGATTATTGGGCGAACTGAATAGCATATTGGCGCTGCGTGAACCGGCAATATTGCGGCAACTGGCCGATGTCCGCGTAAACAAGCCAGCAGATATTGAATGGACGATCGACGAGCACAGCGAACGACTTTCTCAAGTGGAACAATGGCTTTCCCGCGTGTTTCGTACCGAGCAACGGGTGATGGTCAAGGCGAGCAGTTTTGTCAGTCCGCTCGCCCGGCCTCTATTGGCCGACAAGGGTACGGCGCTATTCCTGTTCACGTCCCTTGAGCGTTATCTGCAAACGATATTGGCGGGGGATTCATCCAAACAGGAAGCGTTAGCCCTGGCCGACTTCAGGCTGTTCCGGCTCGAGCGGTATTGCGGTCAGCCTTTGGACAAGAAAGAGACTTTGTCCCTTGGCCAGACCGCAGCCCTGGGATGGCTGTGCGAGATGGTCACGCTCTGTGATGCCGAGGACCATTGTCCGAACGCCAATATCGCGTGGATGGATTTTGATATTTTTCTAAGCCAGCCCGCCGAGCAATTACAGATAGCGGCCAAACATTTCGGACGTGAGCTTTCAACGGAAGATTCCCAAAACCTGGTTTCCAGCCCGATAATGACCAGTTATTCCAAGGCCCCCGAATATGATTACAGCGCATCGCTGCGGGAAGATCTTCTGGCCGAAGCGGCGCAAATTCATACTGACGATATCAGGCAGACACTGCTATGGGTCGACCAATTGGCGCGGCGCTTTCCGAAAGTGGCCGCCACGATGGCAATAGCGGAAACGAGACGATAATGTTCAAACAACTCAGCTTACTCGACAAAAGTCAGGTCAATAATCTGAAAAATATTGCCGTCAAGGCAAAATTTGTCGATGGCAAGATCAGCAATCCGCACAGTAAGGTAAAGAATAATCTGCAACTGCATGATGTCGAAGGCTATCAGAAATCTTCGAAAATCCTGCACGACGCCCTGATGTCCAATCGCGAATTTGTCGACTTTGCTTTTCCCGAAAAAGTGGCACCCCCGCTGATTACACGATATAAGCCGGGCATGAACTATGGGCTGCACGCCTTCAGCGCGATCATCCCCCTGCCCGACGGCCCGCTCCGCTCCGACCTAAGCTGCACCATTTTCCTGAGCGACGTGAACGACTGCAAGGGTGGCGCGCTCCATGTCACGCAGGGCGAAGCGGGCATGCGGTTCAAAGGCATTCCGGGCACGGCCATCGTCTATCCATCCTCCACACTACACGAGGTGGAGCCGGTTACCGAGGGCGAACGGATGGTGGCGATCACCTTCATCCAAAGCAAGCTCCCCGATGTGAGCAAGCGCAATCTACTATACGAACTGAACGAAATAGCGGCGCTGGAGGGCCTGAATATGGCGCATGAGAACTACACACGGCTAAAGGCGGTGCAATATAATCTTATGCGGAAATGGATGCGCTGAGCAGGCTTGCCGTCAATAGCCCATCAGGCTCATGACTTCCTTGCGGCTGCGGGCATCTTCCAGAAAACAGCCGAACAGCCGACTGGTGATCATCCCGACGCCGGGCGTGCGCACTCCGCGGGCGGTCATGCAGCTATGACTCGCCTCGATCACCACGGCAACGCCATGCGGCTTCAGATTGTCCCAGATACATTCCGCAACCTCTGCGGTCAGCCGTTCCTGCACTTGCAGCCGTCGGGCGAATCCATGGAGCACGCGAGCCAGTTTGGAAATGCCTACGACCTTGTCGGTCGGCATATATGCAATGCTCGCCTTGCCGATAATCGGCGCCATATGA
>JABMNS010000133.1 GCA_013204445.1 Sphingomonadales bacterium | reverse complement strand
TGTAGGCGCTGTTCCGCGGATCATCCGGCGGATCGCTTCAGGCTGCAGATTAGGGCCTGGCAGCACGAAATCTGCGCCCGCGAGCCAGCCCGAATAAGGCAATCCCCAAGCATTGGCATGGAACATAGGCGGCAGTAGTAAAATTTTATCGCTGTCGCCTAAGGCAAAGGCGTTTGTGGCCATCGATGCCAGACTATGTAGGTATATCGTGCGATGCGAATACACGACACCTTTGGGATTACCCGTTGTTCCGGACGTATAACAGGTAGCGGCGGCTGCGGTCTCTTCAATATCGGGGAATTCGACAATCGGCTCACGGTCGGCGATAAAGTCCTCGTAGAGCGTCCATGGCTTTTCAAGTCCCGTGAGCTCGACGGCATTGCCGGTAACGATGATGTGTTTAAGCTCTTCGAGCGAATTGATCTGAGGTAAGAGGCCGGTAAGCAGCTCGCCGTCGGCAATCAAAAAAGCGTCACCGGCATCGGCCATGATGTAGCGGAGCTGATCGGGATGCAGCCGCAGGTTGAGCGTATGGAGCACAGCGCCCATCGCTGGAACCGCAAGATACGCTTCGAAATGGGCAAAATCATTCCAGCTTAATGTCGCAACACGCGTATTCTTATCCACGCCCGCCAACCGCAACGCTGTGGCAAGGCGGCGCGCGCGATTGGCCGTCTCGGCATAGCTGCGCCAAGTCATCTGATCGCCGTCGAATAGGCCAATGCGGCTCGAAGCATGAATGCGTTCGCCGTGGGCAAAAATTGCAGCGGTACCGAGCGGTTCGTGCATCATGGTGGCGTCCATCAAGCCATGCCCTTTATCTGAGCAATGCGCTGGGCCGCATCGAGTAATGCCGGCACATCATGCTCAAGGCCGCGTTCATAAGGTCCGTCTACTTGATCTTTGCGAAACAATACGTAGGCGCCCTCGACTATCACGGCGAGACGCCATACCGCAAAAGCTTGAAAGTAAAGAAGATGTTCGATTGAGAGCCGTGTTGAACTTGCCCAGCGCTGCGCCAATTCACCACTTCCGATCACTCCATTAACATTCGACACGCGCTGTACAAACGCGAAGCCGAGGGGCAGGCTTTCATCGCGATTCCACATTGCCGTGACGAGCCCCACGTCGACAAGTGGATCGGCTAGCGTTGCCATTTCCCAATCAAGTATTGCCCTGACTTTTGGCTCTATCGGGTCCATCAACACATTGTCGAGGTGATAGTCGCAGTGGACGATCCGCACCGTCTCGGGCTCTGGAACGTTTTCGGCGAGCCAAGTTCCGAGCACTTCGACCAGCGGTAGATCGCGGACCTTGGTAGATAATCGCACCGCACGCCATCGTTCGATCTGGCGGGCAACAAAATTCCGCGCCTTCTTTACATCCCCCAGCCCTTCAGGAACAGGCGTAATCGCGTGTACTTTGGCGAGGGCATCTATCAATGAGATGCCGACAGCATCGATAGTTGCGATACTGTTTGAATAAGCGGGCGGCAAAGCGTCGGTAATTGCCGTTCCCTGCACGAAGCGCGTGAGAGAAAATGGGGCACCCAGTATTTCCACATCGTCGCAATACAATATGGGTTCGGCAACCGGCGCATTGCCTGCGATGGCCGAGATGAAACGAAACTCGCGGGCAATGCCGGCGCCGGCAAGGTCAGATACTGTATTGGTGGGCGGATGGCGAAGCACCAGCGGACCGCTCGCGGTTTCGACAAGGCTTGTGACATTAGCGTTACCCCCCGTAAGCCTGCGAGCGATTCGCGCTTCGGTAAATCCCGCATTCCCCTCCAGCCAGCGGCAAAACCGATCGGCCGGATCGCTTACAGTCGGCACAGCAGCCCACCATCGTTGGAGATTGTTGAGCCAGTCATATATGGCGACCCTGCCACCCACCAGACGACATTGGCTAGTTCGTCGGCCGTGCCTTCGCGACCAAGTGGAATACTTTCTACTAGTTTCGCTTTGGCACGAGCCGATATTCCCGCCGTCATTTCCGTTGAAACCATGCCAGGGATTACGAGATTAACCCGGACGCCGCGACGTGCAAGTTCAACGGCCAGCACCTGTGTGAGCCCAGCCAGTCCGGCTTTTGACGCGCCATATGCAGCGTCGCCGGCAAAGCCGCGAAGGCCTACCACGGCACCGATATTAACGATCGATCCTCCCTCACTCAGATATGGCAAGGCGGCCCGTACGCAGTTGAGAGGGCCGGAAAGGTTGGTATCGATAACGGCTTGCCAATCACCCTGAGAAAGAGAACCAATTAGCCCGCCACGATGCAGGCCCGCATTGTTGACGAGGACATCAATGCCGCCCCAGCGCTCGGCAACTTGCTCACAAGCGTCCGATACGGACGACGGATCGGTTACATCGGCGATAAGGCCTACTGCATTATCACCAATTATCCGGGCTTCATTGAGAACGTTCTCCCCGCGAGCAAAAAGGGCAACCCTATCCCCATTGCTCGCGGCAAGCTTGGCGATCGCTAAGCCAAGGCCTCGCGATGCGCCAGTCACTACCCATCTTCGCGTCTCAAGCTTTGACTGCTTCGTCATTGCAGTCCTGCTCAGAACGATTGGGTCACCGCGACGCCCCATGTCCGACTTGGACGGGGTGCCGCATAGCTCCAGATACCCTGCACGTCGTAGCCGATCGTCCAGCCATTTTCGTTAGCCAAATTCTTGCCGAACAAGCTAATCGTTGTCTTGTTAAATCGTGCGTTGACAGATGCGTCTACCAGGAACTGGCCACCGTTGCGCAGGTTCGGATTATTGAGGAAGGTGATTTCATGCCCGCCTATGTAACGGACATCGCCCGAAATCCAAGCCGCCGCATCGTTACCGATGTCAGCTTCATATGTTCCTCCAAGGCTTCCGGTCCATTTCGGTGCGCGACGGATTTTCAGGAACGAGGCATCAACAGGTGTACCTGTGCTGTAAATGTCGCCAAAAAACTCCTTATATTTCGCGTCGAGATAGCCAAGGTTTCCTCTGAGGGTAAAGCCATCGACAAGTTTCGCAGTTAAATCGAGTTCGAAACCTTTAAACTCCGCTGAGGATGCGTTGATCGTTCGGTTCTCGCGTCCAGTCGATGTCCCAACCGCGGGCACATCGAGATCCTGCTGCATGTCCTTATATTTCATGAGGAACGCGGCACCGTTCAGCCGAACCCGGCTGTCAGCGAATTCTGTCTTGAAGCCAACCTCATAATTGTCAAGCGTTTCAGGGTCATAGGGTATTGTCGCCGCCCCGATAGTCGCAGGACGGCCATTGAACCCGCCTCCACGATATCCGCGTGACCACAATCCATAGACCATCGCATCATCGGAAAGTTCGTAGCGCAGCGAAACGCGAGGTGTGAACTTCTTCCAGCTTGCCTTGACCGGGTTCGCCATCACTAAGGCCCCCGGCAACGTAAGTATTGGGTCTGCTTCAACCAAGGTCCCGTAGATTTTCACTGGCAGGTCATTGACAATACTAGACTTCTTGTCCTTCGTATATCTTGCGCCAATCGTCAGTGTAAGCCTATCGGTGAGATCATAGTCGCCTTCCCCATAGATAGCCCATGACTTATTAGTTTGAGTGACATCTTGTGCACTTGTAAGCAGGGGTGGCCCTGCAAATCCGATGTAGTTCTTTAGATTGATCGTATACTGGGAATCCCACAGATAGGCGCCCAAAACAAACGTCACTGGGCCTGTTCCACCCTTAGTGAGGCGTAATTCGTTGGTCGTTTGGCGCCAACGCGCCGGCCGGTCGGTGTGATATAAGGTGAACGGTGAGGCGTCGAAGTCCTGCGTGATTGTTTCGTCGGTTTTGAGCCACCCCAGAATATAATCTAGCTGCATATCCGCCCCGACTTCATAGGTCGCTTTAGCGATTGCCATGTCGAGCTTAAATGTCGCGTTCTTGTCAAGTGGTCCGTCGGAGACGCTTACGGAGCGATCCCCCGATGTAGGTACGCCCGGAGACGGCGAGCACTGTGCGTATCCAACACAGAACAAGTCGGTCGGCCGGTTAACCCCGAGCAATTGTGGGGGATCCTGCTTTGTTTTCTGGTGGTCGTAGCTGATTTGGATGTCGAGGCTGTCAGTTGGCTCGAACAATAGCGCACCTGAAACGGCGAAAAATTCAGACCGCTGGCCGGGCTGATCATAAAAACTGTTATATATATAGCCGTCAGATTTCTCGTATGCCCCGCTGACTTTCACTGCGACGTTTTCTGACAAGCCAGTGCTGGCAATACCTTCGACCTTCCAACTGTCAAACCGGCCATAGGTCGCCCGAGCCTTGCCGGTAAGGTCATAGGTCGGGCGCGAGCGAGATAGGTTGATAACGCCGCCGGTGGAATTGCGTCCGAACAGCGTTCCTTGTGGCCCGCGGAGCACTTCCACTCGGTCAATATCAATTGCCTTGATCAGGCTTCCGGATGTCTGACCGATATAAATATCATCGAACACCACGCCAACTGCAGGGTCCACGGACTTTTCGACCTCCGAGACGCCAATGCCGCGGATATAGACCGAAGCCACGCCGCCAGGCCCTTGCTTTGTGTCGTCGATGATAATATTCGGCGACGCGCCAGCAAAGTCGCGCACGTCCGAATCAAATCGCCTCTCCAGTTCGCTAGCAGATAGTGCGCTGACCGATGCGGGCACATCTTGCATATTTTCGTCGCGCTTGCGAGCGGTAACAACGATCTCTTCAAGGCCCTGCGATTCTACCTGTGTTTCCGTGCTTGATTCTTGCGCCCTGACTAATGTCGCGGGATACAATATTACTGCAGCGGTTGTAAGCAGCCGCGTGATTTTTATACGATCTATCATGATCATTCCTTCTCCCAAAACGAGCGTATAGTTTGGTCGCTACTCCGTTTTCGGATGTCGCGGATTACGCTCCAAATTAAGAATGCACCACTAATTTGCTATCGACAAGCAAATTTTATTTTTCACATTAACTTTAGCTCCATATATTTTCTATCTTACTGTTATATTGTTATAAATATTTTATTTTCTATCACATAAGCGTTCTTGCTTGTTATAAACTAGTTAGTATGGGACAACGAGACGCTGAAGTAATTGGCGGTTGGAGAGAATGCAATGGCAGGCCGACTTTTAGGTAAAACCGCGCTAATCTCAGGTGGCGCGAGCGGACTAGGCGAAGCACAGGCAATACTATATGCACGCGAAGGCGCCTCGGTAGTGATCGGGGACGTGCAACAGGAAAAAGGTATGTCCGTCGCCGCCACGATAGAAAGCGAAGGCGGGAAAGCTGCTTTTATCCCGCTTGATGTTACCAGTGCGGAAAGCTGGGACGCCGCTGTCGCGGAAGCCGTCACGCGTTTTGGTAAGTTGACGACTCTCGTTAATAATGCCGGCATCTTTCACCCCGGCGGAATCGTCGACGAAACCAAGCAAGGCTGGGACCGCATGATTGCGATTAATCAGACAGGCGTGTTTTTGGGCATGAAAGCAGCAACAGGAGCGCTACTTTCATCGGGCAACAGTTCAATAGTAAATATCAGTTCGCTCTTTGGCCTGATCGGCAGCCCGGGTGCTATCTCATATCACGCATCAAAGGCGGCGGTGCGCGTGATGGGAAAGGCCGGAGCGCTCGAATTTGCAAGGCAGGGTATTCGGGTCAACACAATTTTTCCAGGCCAGATCAAGACCCCGATCCTCGGCGACATCACGCCTGAACATAATGAAGCTATTAAGGCATCCATACCGATGGGCACCGTCGGCGATCCGATGGATGTCGCCTACGCCAGCCTTTATCTTGCTTCTGACGAAGCAAAATATGTATCTGGCGCGGAACTATGGGTTGATGGTGCTTGGTACGCCGGGCAATGAGAAGGTAAGGAAACTATTTACTGATGGCATGGGATTTTTCAAACGAGCCTGAATTTGAACTGCAACTGGAATGGATGCGCGGGTTTGTTGCCGAGGAGATAGAGCCACTCGATTTGGTGTTTCGCGATCCTGGGGCGCATGTCGACCCGCGGTCTCGAGCCGCCCGCATCATGGCGCCACTTAAAGAGGAGGTCAAAAAACGTGGCCTTTGGGCGTGCCATCTCGGCCCCGAACTCGGCGGAAGAGGCCTTGGTCAACTGAAGCTTGGGCTGATGAACGAAATCCTGGGCCGTAGCCGGTTTGCACCTACCGTTTTTGGAACCCAGGCGCCTGACACAGGTAATGCCGAGATACTCGCGCGTTTTGGCACTCCCGATCAGAAGGCTAAATATCTCCAGCCGCTGCTCGATGGTGAGATTGTTTCATGCTATTCGATGACCGAGCCGCAGGCTGGAGCTGATCCCGGCGAGTTCACCTGCAAAGCGCAGCTAAATGCCGGCGAATGGGTAATAGAGGGCGAGAAATGGTACGCCAGCCATGCTTGCATTGCAGAGTTCCTTATTGTTATGGTGATCACTGACCCTACCGTTCCGGTGCATGAGGGATCAACGATGTTAATCGTCCCGCATGATACTCCGGGACTCGAAATAATAAGAAATACTGCAGTTGGTCCAAAGGATGAGATTGGCAGTGGGGTCCATGGCTATCTTCGTTTCACCAACTGCCGAGTGCCTGAGGCGAGCCACCTTGGTCCAATCGGCGGTGGTTTTAAAGTAGCTCAGTCGCGCCTCGGTGGTGGTCGGATCCATCACGGAATGCGGACTGTCGGCATGCTGAATAAAGCGATGGAATATATGACAGAGCGCGTCGTCAGTCGCACCACCAAGGGCGAACGTCTGGCCGATAAGCAGATGGTACAAGAAAAAATCGCCGACAGCTACACACAGATTCTGCAATTTCGGTTACATGTCCTCTATGCGGCATGGCTGCTTGACCGCGATAAGGCCTACACGCGTCCAGTGAGGCGCGAGATCAGCGCAATCAAAGCGGCGATGCCCGGCGTGCTCAAGGACGTCGTGTATCGCGCACTGCATCTGCACGGTTCACTCGGCATGTCGAACGAAACCCCGCTGATGGATATGTGGCAATATGTGCCGGAAATGGGGATTGTCGATGGACCGACCGAGGTCCATAAAATCGGCGTAGCGAAGGACATATTGAGAGATGTTCCGCCGTTCGCTGGACCTTTCCCGAGCTATCACGTGCCAATCCGCCTCGCCGCCGCGCGAGAGAAATTCGCCGCATACCTTGACTGATGCGCGATCCCTCAAGGAATTTGATATGAAACAGACGTCTTATATCGAACAACGTATAGACCGCGTTGAGAGCCGGTTCGCGATGCACGACCTGGTTAGCGACTATTGCCACGGCTTCGACAAGCGAGACTGGGAGCGCTTCCGTGCAATATGGTGGCCCAATGCCATATGGGACATTGGCCCTCCATTTGGTAGCTTTGAAGGCGCTGACGGCGTTGCGCATGTCACCAAAGATATTTTGTGGGGTGCTTGGCTTGCATCCAGCCACTTCACCACGAACCTGGTCGTTTCCTTTGAAGGGGACGACCGCGCGACCGGCCTGTGTGACGTGGACTGTATTGGCACTGCGTCCGATGGTCAGGCGCAAACCGTCAGTGCGACTTATTTTGATAAATTCGAAAGGCGCGACGGCGTCTGGAAGATCGCGCACCGCAAGGTGAAGATGCACCACTTCAATCCGCTTCCCGGTGTGACACTGTCGCCACCTGCATAGGAGCTTTTATGGCTTATTTTGAAACTGATAATGGAGGTCGAGTTTATTTCGAGCAACACCGTGCGCCCGGATTGCCGGTCGTGCTGATCCACGGTTGGGGTATGTCTGGAGATTATTGGGCTTCGGCGGTCGAGGGGCTCCTTGCTGAGGGACACAGCGCCATAGTGATTGATCACCGTGGCTGCGGCCGTTCCGACCGAGATTTTACCGACATGTCGATCGCTGCGATCGCCGGTGATGTTGCTGCGATCATCGAACGCTGCGATGTACAGCGTGTTGCGTTAAATGGGTGGTCCTTGGGCGCCGCCGTGGCAGTTGCGGCTGCCGCACTACTCGGCAAACGTGTGGCAGGACTTATCCTGACCTGCGGGGCATCGCCTCGCTATGTGCAGGGCGATGGGTTTCCTCACGGCGGCATGCCCGAGGACGTTCTCGCGATCGCTGGCGCAATAACCGCCGACCGCCCGGGCTTTTTTCGTGCGCTGGCTGAGGGCGCATCGGGTGAAGGCGCAAGCGAGGCAATGATCGGCTGGGTCGAGCGGGGGTTCTTGGCAACTGCTCCGCGCGCAAGCGAAACACTTGCCGGTCTTGCAACGCTCGATCAGCGCGAACTGCTGGCATCCTTTACTTTCCCTGTCCTGTCGATTGGCGGCTCAAGAGATACAATCGCTGACCCTGCGATTGCAGGCTTTGCCGCAAACTGCGCTGCGAATGGCACGCTTCTAACAATGGACACAGGACATTCCCCACAGCTCGAGAACCCCTCTGCCTATAATGATGCATTGCTCGCATTCTTAAGGAATTTAACCTGATGTCTACTGCACCGCTTGATGATTTAGCCGCCTTGCTCGCTCCGCTGCATGCGCCGTTCGAGTGTAAGACGCTGAAAGCTCCAAACCGTTTCTGCATGGCCCCCATGTCGCGCTATTTTTCTCCTGGGGGCGTACTTGGAGACGACGGGGCAGAATATTACCGCCGGCGTGCCGCTGGCGGGATCGGTACGATTATCACCGAGGGGACAGGAGTGGCCATTGATCACGCTGTTGCCGCAGACAACATACCGCTATTTGATGGAGAGGATCCGCTTGCCGGATGGAAGGGCGCAATTGATGCCGTCCATGCCGAAGGTGGGATGTTTGTTCCGCAATTATGGCACGTCGGCGGTTGTATGGATTTCAACTATCCCGATTCACCACACGCTCCGCTGGTAAGTCCGTCGGGTTTTGCCGGGCCGGACGTCGAGGGTGGACGCGCCATGACCCAGCAGGATATTGATAATACTGTCGCGGCCTTTGCGAAATCTGCGCGCTCGGCAAAGGAGATAGGGTGTGACGCAATCGAATTGCACGGGGCCCATGGGTATATCTTTGATCAGTTCTTCTGGAACCGGACGAACCTAAGAAACGATCGCTATGGCGGGCCGGACATTGCGGACCGCGCGACATTTGCGGCCGAGGTCGTCGCCGCCTGCCGGGCAGCAGTAGGCGAGGATTTTGCTATCATCCTGCGTGTCTCGCAATGGAAGACTTATGACTATGATGTCAAGCTAGCGCACGACCCCGACGAGCTGCACCGCTGGCTCGATCCGCTGGCGCGCGCCGGGGTCGACGTTTTTCATGCCTCGCAGCGCCGCTTCTGGGAACCGGAGTTCGAGGGCGACCAAAAAAATCTTGCCGGTTGGATCAAGGAGGTTACGGGCAAGCCAGTAATCACAGTCGGATCGATTGGCATGGACCGGGATTTGATGGAGGATTTTGTCGAAGGTGTTTCTTCTCCAGTACTGAACCGACTAGAGGATCTGGCAGCTATGTTCGAGCGCGGCGAATTCGACCTCGTCGCATTAGGCCGGGCGCTTCTTGCTGATCCTAACTGGCTGAAAAAGGTGAAACAGCGACGCACTGAAGAGTTGACCCCCTACGATCGTGCTAAGGCGCTGGAACAGTATGAACTCAGCTAAGCTGCCAGGATAGAGGGCATATAGCTAGGATGGAGGAAGGATTTCGATGACAACAAAAATTCTGCCACACGGTTTTGAAGACCTCTCGCCGTTTGCGGCGCGCTGGGCCCTCGGTACGACTGCAGAGCGCGCGCGTGAGCGTCACAACAGTAGCATGGATGAAATTCGTGCGTTCTATGACGCAGTGTTTCCGAAATCTTCGACGGCACTCGAATACTTGAATAAGGTCCCTTATGACGGGGCCATGAATGTGGCCGACAGGAACTTGATGAATCTGTACCTGTCGCTTGCGGAAATTACGACCGCTGTCGAGTGGTATGGCCAACCAGCCGTTGTCGACGGATACGAACCTTCTTTGGTTCGCATGCCGGTCGAACTGCCCTGAAACACCGGAGATCAAGACATGCAGCGTGAATATATTACCGATAAGTTTCCTAATCTGAGCAAGGGCCCGGTCGATGTGTCCATGTATCACGATCCCGAGTTTTACGAGCGCGAAAAGGAAGCGATCTTCTCCAGCTCATGGTTGATGGCGGGCAGAGTCGAGCAGATTCCTAATAATGGCGACTACTTCGTCCGTACAGTACCGACATTCAGGATGTCACTCATCGTCATTCGCGGTAAAGATAACCAAATTCGTATCTTCCAGAATGCATGTCGCCACCGTGGCAACGCAATTTGCCTTGAAAAACAGGGGAACACCCCCGCTCTGGTATGCAAGTTTCACGGTTGGGCCTATGATCTGACCGGCCGACTGAAAGCTATTCCCGACGCTGGCGGTATGTTTGATCTCGACAAGAGCTCATTGGGACTCGTAGAGGTTCGCAGTGCTGTATGGAACGGCTTCATCTTCTTTAACCTCGACGAGGATGCGCCGTCGCTCGAGCAGTATCTTGGCGACATCGGGCCGGCGTTGACCGGCTATCCCTTCGATACGGGAACATCGCGCTTCCAAATTGCCTGCTCACTGAATTCGAATTGGAAGGCTGTTATCGACTCCTTCTCAGAAACCTATCACGTCCCGACACTCCACCGCTATTCGATCGCGGAGACACTGGCTGGAGGTAATAACAAGTTCGGCCATCTCGTCGATGCTGTCCACTATGGCTATCATCGGACCGCCTCGGTCTGGGGCAACAATGATTACCAGCCAAAGCCCTTCCAGAAGATTGCATATGAATTTGGAGGAGATGCTGGTGCCTCGATCACCGGCGGCCAAGGCGACACGGCGCGGCTCACTCTGCCGCGAGGCGTCAACCCCTCACGGTCAAGCAATTGGGGCATTGACGTTAACGTCATTTTCCCAAATCTCGTGATAGTCATCGGACCGGGTAGCTATTTCTGTCACCAGATGTGGCCGGTGGGGGCAGGCAAGACCGAGTGGGAAATGACAGGTTTCTGGCAGCCGGCGCAGACTGCCGCACAGCGCATCGTACAAGAGTATTTCATGGTCGAATTGCGCGACACTGTTATGGAGGATCTGAACACGCTTGAACGCTTGCAATGCAATATCGAAAATGGTGTCGTGAAGGAATATCTCTATCACGACCACGAAGTTGCCCTTCGTTTCCATCATCATGTCGTTCGTGAAGCTGTCGAACGCTTTAGCGGGGCTCCGGTTTGAAGATTGCGGCAATAGAAAATACCCTAGCGGTATCGACTGGTGCCGTTGTGCAACAAGCGCCGTTGCCGGTGGCTTTAGTAAGGGCCGCCTATGACCATCTCTTTGCAGGCGATCTGGAAGCCTTTCTTGACTGCGTACACGCGAACTGCGTCCTCGTAGAGGCCAAGTCTCTGCCCTATGGCGGTCGGCACGTCGGTCGCCAGAGCATCAAGGCGGCCGTGCTCAGAGTAATTGATACATGGTCGGAATTTCGCTTCGACATAGAGGAGGTACTGGCCGGCGAGAATTCGGTGATCGCCTATGGAAAGATGGTTGTGCGTGGTCGAATGACGGATATTGAAGCAACATTCCCACTTGCCGAACGGTGGGCATTTAAAGATGGGCACGTGATGGAAATTGTAGCCATCTATGGCGATACGGCGCTCGCCGTCCACGCTGCCGGCATTAGAGCGGATTGAGCTTGGGTCTCCAAACAAAAAGTGCCGTGGCCGCGCGGCGGCATTGTCACATTAACTTGGCTAGTGATAGGTGCCGGGTTGGGATAGCATCGGCAGATGCAGAAAATCTCATTCGACCGCCATCGTTTTCCATCTGAAATAATTATCCATGCGGTTTGGCTTTATGCAAGGTTCACCCTGAGCTTACGCGACGTCGAAGATTTGCTTGCCGAACGCGGTCTGGATG
>JABMNS010000132.1 GCA_013204445.1 Sphingomonadales bacterium | reverse complement strand
GACCATTACCGCTCGGATATGATGTTAAGGACCGAAAGCTGGTGATTAACCAGAACGAAGCGAAAATTGTCAGGCATATCTTCGAGCGCTATTGCGCGCTCAAATCCATCGGCGCGCTTGCAGGCGAACTAGGGCGCGATGGTATCCGCAGCAAACCCCGAACCTATCGCAGTGGACGCAAGGCTGGAAATCAGATCTTTGGTAAAGGGGCCTTGGCCCATTTGTTGCAGAACCGCATTTTTATCGGCGAGATCACCCATAAGGACCAAAGCTATGCGGGCGAGCACAAGCCAATCATTGATCGCAAACTCTGGGGCACGGTGCAGGCCCTTATTCATAAAAATCGCAACAATCATCTTTTGCAGTCCCAAGCTGATCAGCCGAGCCCATTTGCTGGAATGCTAACTGATGGATTGGGCAGGGCGATGACCCCGACACATGCCAAGCGCGGTAACAGGCGATATCGCTATTATGTTACGCGGCCGCAAAATATCGATGGTAAGTCGCCGCCTGATGCATGGCGTATTCCTGCAAGTGAGATTGAGCGGCCGATCCAGGCGCGGCTTGCACTATGGCTGCGGGATGAGGCGAATATTGTAGCAACGCTCAGTGATTTAGCCAGCGCAGTTCCAAGTCAGAACTTGATCAGCGACTGCGCTGAGCTTGCGGTTCGAATTGAAACTGCGACGCCATCACGGTTGCGGGATATTCTGCTGTTTATCGATTTACAGATCAAACTGGGTGACGATGCCATTAGTTTGAGCTTTGATGCAGGCAAGTTGGCGCAGCATTTGTACCCGAAGCTGAACGTCAGCGAGACGGAAACCAACGTAACAATCAGCATCGCGATGACGCTCGCCAAACGGGGGCAGGAGTTGAGGTTGGTGTTTGCCTCCAGCGAACCGGTTCAAACCAAACGTATTGATGCAAAACTGATTGGTCTGATTGCCAAAGCAGAAGCTGCATATTTCACCTTGGCCAGCGGCGAAACGGTCCCTTCGAAGCAACGGCCTCATCTGGCAAGGCTTGCTCGGCTTAAGTTTTTGGCTCCCGATATAATCACTGCCATATTGGAAGGGCGGCAGCCTGCCATGCTTAGCTCGCGCAAGCTACTGCGCGTGACAGGAATTCCCCATTGCTGGAAGGCCCAGAGGGTGTTTTTCGGGTTTGAATGACTCGATAGCTCGCAAAATATGCCGCCGAACGCCAAAATAATAAATCCCCCAAAATCAGCATCCTAGGACACTATTTGGCCGACGGAGAAAATACTCCATTTCCGGGTATTTAGCCGCAACTCAGCGGTCTCCGTGTCCTGGTCTGAACATTCATATCCGCCAAAAGCCGCAGAACTGCGGGATACTGAGGCCCGTCGTCCGCGAATTTGTGGAGACCGTAAATGCAGAGGACTGGGTGGTGCCGAATATCCGACTCGAACGGATGACCTACCGCTTACAAGGCGGTTGCTCTACCAGCTGAGCTAATTCGGCATGCACTGGATTTGCTGGGCGCTATTAGCGTCAAACCACGCCAAAGGTCCAGCCCTCTTTTTGCGCGATCTCTTCGGTCATCGCAGGTGGGTTCCAGAGCCCGGGATTGGCCGCTGTCTGCTTCATCCAGGATGCAGTGATCAATGCATCGGTACTGTGGTCGTCATAGCGAGCCAATCTTGCGGGCGTTGGAGTGTTTAAATGCGTCAGGGCATGCTCAAGGCCGTCGCGATCGCGGACTTTGCTACGCCCCTTGGGCAGGCCTGCGGCCAATGCAGCGACGGTTGTATAAATTTCAACAATGACCGGGCCTTGATCGGGAACAGGATCAAAGGGCCAGACCGGAATGGCGCTATCAAGCTTGTGCAGCATCCGCATGCCAGTCAGGCTAGATTTTCCGACCTGTGCCGCACCGACCAGATTGAAACAACTGGCGCTATTGGCTTGCCTGGTGATGCGTTGATAGCGTTCGACTTCCCGTAAGCGACCGATCCCGCCGGTGAATAGATCTCCGATATAGTCCCTGCCATGGCGAAAATGACGGCTTGTCTGCTGGTGGTTAAGAAAGCTCGTGGCGTTCAGATGGGGATCGTCACCGCACATTGCATCCACTTTGCTCCATAGCGCTTTCGCACTATCCGGGCTTTCGCGCCATTCAGGAAAATAGCAGCCCGTGTCGAGGAACGGCAGCGCCATCGACAGATCAAAGCCGATCAACATGTCGCGCCGGTCCTCCGCTATACGCAACAGCCAGGCGAGCACATCTGTCCGCGACCAGCGTGGTCTGGGAGACAATAAGGCAGGCGGACCTTCGGGGCCGATGATCGACACCGCAAT
>JABMNS010000016.1 GCA_013204445.1 Sphingomonadales bacterium | reverse complement strand
TTCATGATCAGCCAACATCCTGACCGCATCCAATCGCAAAAAGGACTTGCATTATGACCCTCGATTAGACGACCGGCATCAGCCGGTTAGTGGTTCAGTAAACTGTCATCATTGCCCTAACCAAACGGCCGATAAAGGTCATGCTGCGGCTGCGTAAACCATTCCGGCCCTGACGCCGTCATATAGAAATGATCTTCCAGCCGGATACCGAATTGGCCGGATACAACGATCATCGGTTCGTTGGAGAAGCACATGCCCGGCGCTAACGGCGTTTTGTCGCCTTTGACCAGATAGGGATCTTCGTGGATATCCAGGCCGATGCCGTGGCCGGTGCGGTGGGGGAGTCCCGGCAGGTCGTAGCCCGGGCCTAATCCGTGACGGATCAACACATCGCGCGCCGCCTTGTCGACCGCTTCGCATGGCGTGCCGATGGCGGCGCATGCAAAGGCGACTTGCTGGGCCTCCTTTTCCACACACCACAATCTCTCGATCTCATCATCCATTTTGGACAGGGCATAGGTGCGGGTGATGTCGGAATTATAGCCGTCGACGGTGCAGCCAGTGTCGATCAGGATTAGCTCGCCCTGCTGCAGCGCCGGGTCGCCCGGCACGCCGTGCGGGTGGGAGGTCGCTTCGCCAAATTGCACGGCACAAAAGCTGTTGCCGCCATCGGCTCCGCCGGCGCGGTGCAGGCGGTCGATTTCGGCGATTACTGCGCTGGCTTTCATGCCCGGTTTGATCCATTCAAAGACCGTCTGATGGACAGAGAGCGTGAGCTGCATTGCCGCGATCATCAAATCGATTTCATGCGATGATTTTGTCGCGCGAAGCGATGCGATAATCGGGGCGGCTGAGTCATAGAGAATCGGCTGCTTGAGCTGGGCCAGCGCATCGAACAGGTGTGCAGCATGGCCATAAGAACAATCGGGATCCAGGACGCAGCGCTGGCATCCCTGGTCTGCCAATAGAGAAGCGATCAGGGAAAACGGGCTTTCATGCTCCTCCCAAAAGGCCATCTCCGAGATCAAGGGGAATTTAGCACGGATCGCCGACTCTTCGAATTTCGGGCAGATGAAGATGGCACGGTGAGCTGTGATCAACACACCGACAAATCGTTCGCTTTCGTAGAAAGCCTCGCCGAAGAAATAGCGCATGTTGCTGCCCGGCGTAATGATAAGGGCATCGACGCCATTTTCCGGCATCATCCGGCGCAGCTTGTCCAGCCGCTGTTCGCGTTCGGCATTGCCGATCGATGGCGGTCGCGATGCTGTCCTCATGCTCAAATCTCCAAAATAAGCGGTGCGTCTCTAAGGCATTACAGTCTTTCGACCTCAGCCACCACTATAGTCGAGATAACTATCGTCACGGGCTAGCGATATCAGCGTCAGACCACAGGATTGCGCGCGTTCAACGGCGATGCTGGTCGGTACCGAAATCGTCACCAAGGTGGTGGCTCCGGCGATCACCGATTTCTCGACAATCTCATAGCTGCACCGGGATGTTGTCAGCACGAAACCGGTCGATAGCGACCTGTTTTCCCTGACCGTTGCGCCAATTAATTTGTCGAGCGCATTATGCCGGCCGACGTCTTCGCGGACGCAGGCAATGGCGCCAGTCTCATCGACCCACGCCGCCGCGTGCACGCCGCCGGTGGCCTTGTTCAGCGGCTGATGATCATGCAGGGCGGTAAGCGCGCGAAAAATATGCGCTTTCCGGATCGGCTGATGTGGGCGGACCTGCGGCAGCGGCTGCGCCACCAGTTCCAGATTTTCAAGACCGCACAAGCCGCAACTGCTTTCGGCAATGCGGGTTCGAGCCCGTTCAAAAACCATGTCGGCATTTTCCGACGCGACATCGGCACGAATGATCCAGCCTTTGTCATGGCGATGGACATTGATCGCGCCCAATTGGTGGGACCGCTCCATCAGTCTCTCGCTAATGGCAAATCCGGTGACAAAATCTTCCAGATCCGACGGCGTCGCCATCATCACCGCATAACCGATACCATTGAACTCGATCGAAACCGGCGCTTCTATGGCGATGTGTCGGGATGATTCTTCTGATGCTGAAACGCCGGGACGAACGATCTTGGTGTTATGGCTGTCCATCTATGCTTCGATGGCGGCGGCAGATGGCTGCGTCTTCTGCGCGACTATGCCGATAGCCAAAGCGGCGACATCCGACAGGTCGGCCCCTGCCCCATCGGCAACATGGGCAATGATCCGGCTCTTCATCCGCGGATCCCAAAAGAGCACGATATGCTAGGCCGTGGCTTCGGCGGCGGCATCGCGGTCCAATGTGCCAAAATTGCGGGCAATCTGGTTGGTCATATAGACAAGGTGATCGAGCGTGTTCATTCCGCCGCTACAACCGTTTCTATACGCCGCGACTGTTCTGACAGCTCTTCATAATCTTCCTGCCAGTCGGTCGGACCATTGGAAGCGGCAATCTGTACGGCGGTCACCTTATATTCCGGGCAATTTGTCGCCCAGTCGCTGAAGTCGGTGGTCACGACATTGGCCTGGGTCGCGGGATGATGGAAGGTCGTGTAGACAACGCCCGGCGCAACCCGCTCGGTCACGGTCAAGCGCAAGGTTGTTTCGCCCGAACGGCTCGACAATTTGGTCCAGTCGCCATCATTCAGCCCGCGATTTTCCGCATCGGTCGGGTGCATTTCAAGCAGGTCTTCTGGATGCCAGGCGCTATTGGCGGTGCGCCTTGTCTGCGCGCCGACATTATAATGCGACAATATCCGTCCCGTCGTCAGCAGCAGTGGGAAGCGCGGACCGGTTTTTTCATCGGTCGGTACATAGTCCGTGACGACAAATTGCCCCTTGCCGCGGACAAAGCCATCGACATGCATGATCGGCGAGCCATCTGGCGCAGCTTCATTAACCGGCCATTGCAGCGAGCCTTCCGCTCTCAGGCGGGCAAAATTCACGCCGGAGAAAGTAGGGGTCAGGCGGGCAATTTCGTCCATGATCTCGGAAGGGTGAGTATAGTTCCAGTCCAGCCCCATAGCATTGGCCAGCGCCTGGGTAACTTCCCAATCCTCCATGCCGTTGACCGGCGTCATCACCTTGTTGACCAGCTGAATCCGCCGTTCGGCATTGGTGAACGTGCCGTTTTTCTCGAGGAAGGTCGAGCCGGGCAGGAAGATATGCGCGTAATTGGCGGTCTCGTTGAGGAACAAGTCGTGGACGATCACGCATTCCATTGCCGCCAGCCCAGCGGAGACATGTTTGGTATTGGGATCGGACTGGAGAATATCCTCGCCCTGGACATAGAGCGCCTTGAATTCGCCATCGACGGCGGCATCGAGCATATTGGGAATCCGCAGACCGGGCTCGGAGTCGATCGGGACGCCCCAGTCATTCTCGAACAAGGCGCGGGTGTCGGCATCGGACACATGGCGATAGCCCGACAGTTCATGCGGGAAGCTGCCCATGTCGCAGGCGCCCTGGACATTATTCTGGCCGCGCAAAGGGTTTACGCCGACGCCGGGTCGGCCGATATTGCCGGTGGCCATCGCCAGATTGGCAATCGCCATCACGGTCGAGCTGCCCTGACTATGTTCGGTCACGCCCAGTCCGTAATAGATCGCGCCATTGCCTCCGGTTGCAAATAGCCGTGCCGCAGCGCGCAGCTCTTCAGATGGAACTCGAGTTACCGGCTCCAGGGTTTCCGGCGCATGGCGTGCGTCCGACACGAAGGCGGCCCATTCGGCATATTCATTCCAGTCGCAGCGTTCACGAATGAATGCTTCGTCGGCCAGGCCTTCGGTGACGATGACATGGGCCATTGCGGTGAGTACCGCGACATTGGTGCCCGGCTGCAATGGCAAATGATGCGCCGCCTCAATATGCGGAGATTTGACCAGATCGATCCGACGTGGATCAATGACGATCAGCTTTGCCGGCGGCTTGCCGTCGATGCCGCGCAGGCGTTTCTTCATCCGGCTAGCAAAGACCGGGTGCGCGTCGGTTGGATTGGCGCCGATCACCAGGATGACATCGCTTTCCTCAACGCTGTCGAAATCCTGAGTGCCGGCGCTGGTGCCAAAGGTAGTTTTCAATCCATAGCCGGTGGGCGAGTGACAGACGCGCGCGCAGGTATCGACATTATTATTGCCAAAACCGGCCCGCACCAGTTTCTGCACCAGAAACGTCTCTTCATTCGTGCAACGCGACGAGGTGATCCCGCCGACGCTGAGCCGGCCGTATTTGGTCTGGATGCGCTTGATCTCGCTGGCGGCATGGCCGAGCGCTTCGTCCCAGCTGACTGCCCGCCATGGCTGATCGATAGTCTCGCGGATCATCGGCTTGGTGATCCGGTCGGAGTGATTGGCATAGCCCCAGGCAAAGCGCCCCTTGACGCAGCTATGGCCGCGATTGGCCTTGCCGTCTTTCCACGGCACCATGCGGACCAGCTGCTCGCCACGCATTTCGGCCCGGAAGGTGCAGCCGACTCCGCAGTAGGCGCAAGTGGTGATCTCGGTGCGGTCGGGCTTGCCGATTTCGGTAACCGCTTTCTCCTGCAGCGTTGCCGTCGGGCAAGCCTCGACACAGGCTCCGCAGGATACACATTCGCTGGACAGAAAATCATCGGTCGGCAGGCCGGCAGAAATTTTCGACGCAAAGCCGCGCCCGTCCATGGTCAGCGCAAAGGTCCCCTGCACTTCGTCGCAGGCCCGCACACAGCGCGAACAGGCAATGCATTTGGACGGATCAAAATCGAAATAGGGGTTGGACGTATCTTTCGCCTCGCCAAGATGGCTGGCGCCCTCATAGCCATAGCGGACATCGCGCAGGCCGACATTGGCGGCCTGATCCTGAAGCTCGCAGTCATTATTGGCGCTGCAGGTCAGGCAATCGAGCGGGTGATCGGAGATATAAAGCTCCATCACGCCCTTGCGCAATTTCTGCAGATGCGGCGTCTGGGTTTTTACCACCATGCCATCTTCCGCCGGTGTCGTGCAACTCGCTGGCGTGCCCTTGCGGCCTTCGATCTCGATCAGGCAGAGCCGGCAGGAGCCGAAGCTTTTGACATTGTCTGTGGCGCAGAGCTTGGGAATATTATTGTCGATTTCCGCTGCCGCACGCATCACGCTGGTACCGGCCGGAACGCTGACATCGCGGCCATCGATCGACAGGGTTACTATATCACTGGCTTTGGAGGCCGGTGTACCAAGATCCTTTTGCGGCTGATAGGTCATGACTTGTCCTTTACCATATCGGCGCTCGCTCCGAAATCCTCGGGCCAATGTTTTATGGCGCTCATCACCGGATAAGGCGTGAAACCGCCGAGCGCGCACAGGGAACCAAATTTCATCGTCTCGCAAAGATCGGAAATGAGCGACAATTCCTCATCGACGCTGCGTCCCTGTTTTGGGGCATTGTGCATCTGCGGCAGGCTCTCGACCGGGTCCGCTGCCGCGCGTCCGCCCGCCTTGATCCGGTCGAGCACTTCCATTCCGCGCACCGAACCTAATCGGCACGGCGTGCATTTACCGCAGCTTTCGGCGGCACAAAATTCCATCGCGAAATGCGCCTGGGACAGCATGTCGGCACTCTCGTCAAACACCACGATGCCGCCATGGCCGATCAATCCGTCCGCCGCCGTGAAAGCTTCATAATCAAACGGCAGGTGGAAATCGCTGGCCGGATGATAGGCACCGAGCGGGCCGCCAACCTGCACCGCCTTGACCGGCTTGCCGCTTTGCGTGCCGCCGCCAATTTCATTGACCAGTTCACCGAGCGTGATCCCGAAGGCGGTTTCGAACAGGCCTCCATATTTCAGATTGCCGGCCAGCTGGATCGGCAAGGTGCCGCGCGAACGACCCATGCCATAATCGGCATAGGCCTTGGCCCCGTGAGCAAGAATATAGGGAACGGCCGCGAGGGTCAGAACATTGTTCACCGCCGTCGGCTTGCCGAACAGTCCTTCCCGAGCGGGAAGCGGCGGCTTCGCCCGCACCTCGCCGCGCTTGCCCTCGAGACTTTCGAGCAAAGATGTTTCCTCGCCGCAGACATAAGCGCCGGCGCCGACCCGAACCTCGATGGCAAAGGGTGCAACGATATGTGCGCTTGCCCTGATCGCGGCATTCAGCTTGGCAATCGCATGCGGATATTCGCTGCGGGCATAGATATAGCCCTTGTCTGCACCAACGGCGAGACCGGCAATCGCCATGCCTTCAATCAGGCAATAGGGATCACCCTCCATCAGCATCCGGTCGGCAAAGGTGCCGCTGTCGCCTTCGTCGGCGTTGCAGACGATATATTTTTGCGAAGCCTGGGCACCAGCAACAGTCTTCCACTTAATTCCTGCCGGAAAACCCGCGCCGCCGCGACCGCGAAGGCCGGACCCGGTAACGGTTTCAATAATCGCATCGGCGCCCAATTCGCGCGCCTTTGCCAGACCGAGCCAGCCGTCAGTCGCCTGATAATCTTCCAGATCAAGCGGCTGCGTTATACCGGCCCGTGCAAAGGTCAGACGCTGTTGTCGAACGATGAAGGAGTGGTCCGCGACCTTGCCAATATTGAGACTGGAAGATCCGTCCAATATCGCCGCAACATCGTCCACCGTCGCTGGTCCATAGCCAATACCATCGACCTCGATAAGCGGCTCCAGCCAATGCATGCCCCAGCTCGAAACGCGGATGATCTCCGCATCGGGTGCGGCCTTCGCAATCGCTTCAGCCAACGCATCAGCCCCGCAAGCAAGTGCCAGCGCATCGTCAGATATCGCAATCCGCCTGCTCATAACGCTTCAATCAATTTGGTGAGTTTTGGAATGTCTAGCCTTGCGTGGACATCGGTCCCGATCATCGCATTAGGGCCGACGGTGCACAGGCCAAGACAGTAAACGGTTTCAATCTCGCATTTGCCGTTCGCTGCGGCGGATATATCCGCGGCCAAGGCCTCACAGCCACGCGCCTGACAGGCTTCGGCGCGGCACAGCTTCAATACGGGCAGTTTCGCCGGTTCAGATTTAAAGTCGTGATAAAAGCTGACGACGCCGTGAACTTCTGCCCGGCTCAGATTGAGGGCACCGGCGAGATGCCGTTTGGCCTCTTCATCGACGCAACCAAATTCTGCCTGAATATCATGCAAGATCGGCAGCAACGGCCCGTCGCGTCCGGCATGGGCCGCGACAATTTCATCAAGACGTGCCGTTTTATCCATCACAGACGTTCCGCATGCCAACGCAAATGATCGGCCATGAAGGTGGAAATGAAATAATAGCTATGGTCATAGCCTTCCCGCATATTCAGACTAAGCGGGATTTTCGCTGCAGCGCAGGCTTCCTCCAACAATTGCGGCTTTAATTGTTCTTCGAGGAAATTGTCACTCGTTCCCTGATCGATCAATATATCGGCAACGCGCGCGCCATCCTCGATCAACGCGCAGGCATCATATTGCCGCCACGCCGCCTTATCCAATCCCAAATAACGGCCCAGCGCCTTCTTGCCCCAGGGACAACTGGTCGGCGCGACAATCGGCGAGAAAGCGGAAACGCTTTTATACCGGTCCGGATTGCGCAGCGCGATGGTCAGCGCGCCATGGCCGCCCATGCTATGCCCGCATATTCCCTGTCGGCTCATATCGACCGGAAATTCTTCCGCTATCAAGGTGGGCAATTCCTGCTCGATATAGCTTCGCATCCGGAAATGCTTTGCCCATGGTTCTTCAGCGGCATCGACGTAAAAACCGGCGCCCTGCCCCATATCATAGGCGGAGTCATCGGGCACGCCCTCGCCGCGCGGCGACGTATCCGGAGCAATGACGATCAAGCCCAATTCGCTAGCGGCTCTGCGATACTCGCCCTTTTCCATGACATTGGCATGGGTGCAGGTAAGGCCGGACAAATACCAGACGACCGGCAGCTTTGCGCCTTGCTCATGATCAGGAACATAGACCGCAAATGTCATGTCGGTGGCTGTTTCGGCGGACGCATGGGAATAGACCCCCTGCATGCCTGCAAAACTTCTATTGGTGGATACGGTTTCCATCAGAAAACCACGACGCTGCGGATACTTTCACCGGCGTGCATCAGATCAAAGCCCTTGTTGATCTCTTCCAGGGTCAATGTGTGGGTGATCATCGGATCGATTTCGATCTTGCCGTTGACATACCAGTCGACGATTTTCGGAACATCGGTCCGGCCGCGCGCGCCGCCGAATGCCGTCCCCTTCCAGACCCGTCCGGTGACCAGCTGAAATGGCCGGGTCGAAATTTCCTTGCCGGCTT
>JABMNS010000131.1 GCA_013204445.1 Sphingomonadales bacterium | reverse complement strand
GCGTTGGGACCGCGTGGCCCGACGCCGCTTTGTATGGTGCGGCGCAGCAAGTCAAGCGCGTTTCTGGTTGCGAATAAAACCGGCTAATTTCTTCGGAAAAGCTCTTGTCCGCGGCGCAGGACCAAAAGCTTTTGGAGCGATACCGGATGAAAATAAGCCTCTACCCGGTCACCTTCAGGGGTGGTGCCATAGACTTCATAGCAACCGCCATCGACCTTCGATTTTTTGATCGTCCAACCTTGTTCAACCAGACTGGCTTCCAGCTCCGCTCGCGTTTTCCAGCCGGATTGTGGCCCTGCTTCACAGGCCATCTTACCAGTAGCAAGGGCAGGGCTGGATAGGCCATTGATGGCAAATATGGCGGCTGCCGCGGCGGCAATTACGGGATATTTCATCTTCAGTATCTCCAAGTTTACTCGGTTTGCAGCGATTCGGCCTGCTTCGCCTTATCATCTCTTCTGACATATATGATAATGCCTCGCAATAACTCCAATGACAACAGTGGAATAAAATGTGCCAGAGCCCCTCCGATGCCATCATGTATCAACAGCCAATGCGCGAGCGTTAGCAAGGCAGCAATATATGCCAGCCGCTGCAATCGCTTCCAGCCCTGCTTAAGGCGACGCATAGCTGCGTTGTTGCTGGTAATGGCCAGCGGCACGAAAACTATCAATGCAGCCCAACCGGTCCAGATGCCGGGTACCCAGAATTCTGCCAATATCGGTTTCAGAGCCTCCATATCTATGACGTAAAACACCAGATGCAAAACACCATAACCAAAAGCCGCAAGCCCGAAGGACCGGCGGCGCTTCATCAACCATCCGATCCACCGGCGATTGCCAAATATCATCGAAAGAGGTGTGATTATCAGTGCAATAACCATGAACCGGGCCGAAAATTCACCGGTAGGGTGCAGCATGTCCATGGCGATGATATCGCCCGTCAAATATCTTTGCACCAACAAAATGGCAGGTATAGTCAGCACTATCCAGAAGACCGGCAAGCTATTCAATTTATGCAAAAAGGGCATGGCATGATCATGGATTTTGCTGACCCAATGGTCCAGTATAAACTTAACGTAATTTGTCGTGTGCATCGATCTGTTGCGCAGGCAAGATTTTGTTAACCATGACTTTCAGTCTAAAATTAACCATCTTCTGCCATAGAGGTCGTCATGGATATAAAATTGCAGATTGGACGCCGTGGGCGGTCCGTGGGGCTTGCCGGCTTGGCTTCGTTGTTACTCAGCGCTTGTGGGGCGATACCCGCAGGCTATAGCGGTCAATCGCAACAGCCACAGGCCTCCGCTGGTCTCGGTTCCTTTGATCCTACCCCCGAAACTCGCCAATGCTTTAGCGACCTCGGTAAGGCCAATGTTCGCTTCTCTCCCTTGCCCAACCGCCAGTTCGGTGGTGGTTGCAGCCAGATCGACAGTATCAAGCTGCTCGATGTGGGTGCCGATGTGACAAACCTCGGTCCGGTCAAATGCGAACTGGCAGGTAAATTTGCCGCCTGGACCGAATATTCCGTGAAACGCGCAGCGCGCAAATATCTCGGCAGTGATCTCAAGCGGATCGAAACCATGGGTAGCTACAATTGTCGCAATATCGCTGGATCCGGAAAATTGTCGCAACATGCCTCTGCCAATGCGATCGACGTGTCCGCATTTGTGCTCACCAATGGTCGCCGGATAAGCGTAGAGGATAATTGGAAAAGTGGCCGCCGGGAAATGCAATTCCTGACCGCCATACATGACAGCGCCTGCAAGCGTTTTGGAACTGTGCTTAGCCCCGATTACAACGCCGCCCACCGCGACCATTTTCATCTCGATATGAGCGGAAACGGATATTGCCGATAGCCGAACAAGGCCACTGGTCAGTCCTAAACCTTTGCTTTAGGGCTAAGCTATGACCAACAAAGATCTCCGCGACCGACGCTTTTATCACGCTAAGCAAGAAGCCGAATTTGCCGAAAAGGCGCGAGCAGGGACGGACCAGACTCGGGACCCCGCCTATAGGCTCGCTTTTCAGGATACCGATTTCCTGCTCCGTGAAGAATTGCGTCCCGTCCGCTTCCAGCTTGAGCTGCTCAAGCCGGAAATGCTGCTCGACGAAGCTGGCATTGGCTCAACATTGGTCATGTACGGCTCGGCCCGCATCCCGGAACCGGGCAAGGCCGATGCCCTGATCGAGGCGGCGGTTGACGACGAATCGCGCAAAATTGCCGAACGATTGAAAGACAAAGCCAAATATTATGATGAAGCTCGCAAACTGGCGCGGCTGGCGAGTGAATGCGGCATGTCGTCTAACGGTAAGCGCGATTTCGTTGTCTGCTCCGGCGGCGGACCTTCGATCATGGAGGCAGCCAATCGCGGCGCTGCCGATGCCGGCAAGGAGTCAATCGGCCTCAACATCGTCTTGCCGCATGAACAGGCGCCCAATGAATATGTTACGCCGTCGCTGAGTTTCCAGTTCCACTATTTCGCGCTGCGCAAGATGCACTTCCTGCTGCGTGCCAGAGCGGTGGCGGTGTTTCCTGGCGGCTTCGGTACGCTGGACGAATTTCTCGAACTGGTCACTTTGGTGCAGACCGGCAAGATGGAAAAGCTTCCCATATTGCTGTTCGGTGAAACCTTCTGGAACCGGGTGATCAATTTTGAGGCGCTCGCCGAGGAAGGCACGATCAGCCGCGACGACCTCAACCTGTTCCAGTTCGTCGAAACCGCCGACGAGGCATGGGGCATAATCCGGAAATTTTACCGGCTGGAATGCGGCTAGCGCAACCCGGCGGCCGGCCTATTCTTCCGCTGCTGCTGCGTCTGCTTCAACCGCTTCTTCGGCTTCGGCTTCAGTACCTGCTTCGGCCGCCGCATCGACCGCTTCTTCCGCCGGCGCTTCGATCACCGGAGCGGCGGGAAGTGGCAGGTTCGATCCCTGCGCGTTGAGATAGACCATCAAATTGGCACGGTCTTCCGCCTTGCCAAGGCCGGCAAAGGTCATCTTCGTGCCATCGGCATATTTGCGCGGCGAGGTCAGCCAGGCGTTCATGCTCGTCCAGTCCCAATTGCCCGGGACGCTTTTCAGCGCATCGCTATAGGCAAAGCCGGCGACATGGCCACGCGGCTTGCCCATGGCGGCCCACAGATTCGGTCCGATGCCATTGGCGCCGCCCTGATTGATCGTGTGGCAGGCTGCACATTTACCAAATACCTTTTCGCCAGCGGCAATATCGGCGGTTTGCAACAAAGTTTCAATTGACGGCCCTGCATCAGCAGAGCCACCAGCTGTTTCCACCCCTTCAATTACATAGCCCATGACTTCCGCACGTTCGTGCTTGCCGGCGTGAAAATATTTGCCGCTGACAATGGAAAAACCGAGGGCAGCGATGCCGCCAGCCAGTATCCAACCTGCAATGGTGTTATTGTTGCTCATAAATTGTCTCAAACCCCTGAGTGAGCGGCGGCCATAGACTGCCAAATTTGTGCTTTCTGTAAAGAGGGCGACGGAGCAACGCAAGGCCTCAATTGCCGTAATTTGCACCAGGGCAAATGCGAAATGCGCAGCGCCTCAACCGGCAGGACACTTCCCTCTTGCCCCGCTGCGGGTCGTTCGACTATCGCAACAGCGCAAAAGAGGTACGAGATGGACAGCTTTCCACAAAACGCATTGGGCCTGGTCAGACAAATGATCGAAAAAGCCGCTGAACAGCCGAAAAAGGCGATTGCCTTTCAAGGCGCGCCCGGCGCCAATTCACATCTTGCCGCGCTCGACTATGCACCGGATGGCTTACCGGTTCCCTGTTTCGCCTTCGAGGATGCGATCGATGCGGTGAAGCATGGGACGGCGGGACGCGCGATCATTCCGATCGAAAATTCGTTGCATGGCCGCGTTGCCGACATTCATTTCCTGCTCCCCGAATCGGGTCTGCATATCGTCGACGAATATTTCATGCCGATCCAGCATTGCCTGATGGC